>RFSL01000039.1 GCA_009923965.1 Flavobacteriia bacterium
CAAAAGCTACTAAATTTAGTATGGCTTCAATAAAACCAGGTGTTTATTTCTTGAATATAATATCCGAAAATAAACAAGAAGTACTAAAGATTGTGAAGGAATAAAAAATTAATGTTGTAGAAAAGGATACCTACAAATAAAACTTTGCAAGCACAGCTGATTTTAAAGAATAGGGTACTTCATGTTCTTCATTATAAAGTGCAAAAACAGATGCACCTGATCCAGACATAGAAACATAGCACGCGCTCGTCTTTTCTAATTCACTTTTCAATTGGGCAATTTTAGGATGAGCTTTAAACACACTATCTTCAAAATCATTTTTCAGCAATACAGGCCAAACTTCGATTGGTAGAGAAAGTAGTTCACTTACTGTTTTATCTGGCATTCTTGGGGAAACTCCTGAATAAGCTTCCTTAGTTGAAACGTGAATTTTTGGATTTAAAAGAACGCCGTAAAGACCATTTAAGTTTAATGAAATAGGACTCAATATTTCTCCGCGGCCTTTTGCAAGTTGTGGTTCATTCCGAATAAAAAAAGGACAGTCACTTCCCAATTCAGCTGCTAGGAGACATAAAATTTCAGTGTCTAATTTTAATGCAAATAGTTCATTTAAAGCTAAGAGAACGTGTGCAGCATCCGAAGAACCTCCACCAAGACCTGCACCAATTGGAATTTGCTTGCGTAAATGAATACGTACATTTCCTATTTCATAGCGCGACTTCATTAAGTAAAATGCCTTTTCACATAAATTTTCGCCTACAGCACCCGGTATTTTTATTCCTGTTTGTTCGAAAGAAAAAGCAGCAGAAAGTGTTAGCTCAAGAATATCATAAAAAGGAATAGGAACCATACAGGTCTCAATTTCATGAAAGCCATCGTTGCGCTTACTAAGTATCTGTAAACCGAGATTTATTTTTGCCGGTGGAAACAATATCATCTTACAAAGTTAAAAGAACCGAGCAATTTTCTTAAATTTGTTCTTTCAAATTAATATAAATGACAACTTACCTAGATTTTGAAGAACCGTTAAAAGCTTTAGAAGAACAAATCGAACAAACCAAAAAAATTGGTGAAACCACAGATGTGGATATGAGCGATAAAGTATCTGAACTTCAAAGAAAACTAGTTGCAAAAACAAAGGATATTTTTTCAAAGTTAAGTCCTTGGCAAAGGGTACAACTCTCTCGCCATCCAGATCGCCCCTACACGCTTGCTTATATCAATGCCTTAACTGACGGTAATTTCATGGAACTTCACGGAGATAGAAATGTGAAAGATGACAAAGCAATGGTTGGTGGATTTGGATTATTGGACGGGAAAAGTGTGATGTTTATTGGACAGCAAAAAGGAATAAATACAAAAATGCGCCAATACCGAAATTTTGGAATGGCAAATCCTGAGGGCTATCGTAAAGCTTTGCGCTTGATGAAATTAGCAGAAAAATTTAATAAGCCAATTGTAACTTTTATTGATACTCCAGGTGCTTTTCCAGGAATTGAAGCAGAAGAAAGAGGTCAAGGAGAGGCAATTGCTCGTAATATTTACGAAATGATGCGCTTAAAAGTTCCTGTTATTTGCATAATTATTGGAGAAGGAGCTTCTGGTGGCGCACTTGGAATTGGTGTTGGCGATAAGGTTGTAATGCTTGAAAATACATGGTATTCTGTTATCTCACCCGAATCTTGTTCTTCTATTCTATGGCGTTCTTGGGATTTCAAAGAGAAAGCTGCAGAAGCACTAAAACTTACTTCAACAGATATGAAATCTCATGGCTTAGTAGATGACGTGATAAAAGAACCTCTCAATGGTGCACACCGCGAACAGGAAAAAATGTTTTCCATTGTAAAAGAGAAGGTGAAGGAATACATCAAAAAATTAGAAGCCATTAAACCCGACGAAAGAGTTGAACAACGTATTGAGAAGTTCAATAAAATGGGCGTTTGGAAATAACCTCTTTAAGCAGCGCTAAATGAACCAATTGCTACAAACACCTATTGAGTTTTTAAAAGGTGTTGGGCCTCAGCGTGCTGAATTGTTACAAAAAGAAATCGGGATTTTTACCTTTAAAGATTTACTTGAATATTATCCATTTCGTTACTTAGATCGTTCTTCTTACCATCGGATTTCTGATTTGCCTTATGTTGATACATCTGTTCAACTTAGAGGCGTATTAAAAGAGGTAAAAGAAAGTGGTGTTGGGCGCTTTAAAAAATTAACAGCTCGCTTTGAAGATGCTAGCGGAACGATTGATTTAGTTTGGTTCCAGGGTTTTCAATGGATAAAACCAAATTTAAAACTCAATGTAGAATACCAGGTTTTTGGTAAAGCAAAGTTATATAGCTCAACTTGGAATATTCCGCATCCTGAATTAACGCTCTTTTCAGAATTAACAATTCGAACTGGCTTACAAGCAGTTTATTCTAGCACAGAAAAACTAAGTGCCAGAAACCTTCATTCAAAAGGAATTGAAAAACTAGTTCATGCCTTAATTCCACAAATATATGGCTTTATCCCAGAAATACTTCCAGAATGGATATGCACGCAACACAACCTTATTTCAAGAGAAAAAGCACTATTGGGAATTCATATTCCAAAAAACGAGCAGGAATTTCAACAAGCACGGTTACGTTTAAAATTTGAAGAATTATTTTTCCTGCAACTTGAAATGCTGCTAAGAAAAGAGGTGAGTGCGAAAAAATTAAACGGATTTGTTTTCAAAGAATTGGGAGAACCTTTTAATACGTTTTATAGCCAACACATGCCTTTTGAACTTACAAATGCGCAAAAAAAGGTTATCAAAGAAATTCGGAAAGACTTTTTAAGTGCAAAACACATGAACCGCCTTCTGCAAGGAGATGTTGGAAGTGGAAAAACACTTGTTGCACTCTTAACTATGTTGATAGGAATTGGAAGTGGTTTTCAGTCGGCACTAATGGCTCCTACAGAAATTCTTGCTGCGCAACATTTTGAATCTATTCAACAACTTTTAACTCCCTTAAATCTTAAAGTTGCACTTCTTACTGGTTCGGTTAAAAAAGGAGCGCGAAAAGTAATTCATGAAGGATTATTAGATGGAAGTATTCAACTCTTAATCGGCACGCATGCCTTATTGGAAGACACTGTCCAATTTCAGAATTTAGGACTTGTGGTAATCGATGAACAACACCGATTTGGAGTGGCGCAAAGAGCAAAAATGTGGCGAAAAAATACGGTGCCACCGCATGTTCTCATTATGACTGCAACACCAATTCCAAGAACACTAGCAATGACATTTTATGGTGACTTAGAGGTTTCTGTAATCGATGAACTTCCCCCGGGAAGAAAACCAATTTCTACAATTCATCGCTTTGAAAGTCACCGCATGCGACTCTTTGGTTTTATGAAAGAACAAATTACCTTGGGAAGGCAGATTTATGTTGTTTATCCGCTTATTAAAGAATCAGAAACCCTAGATTTTCATAATTTAATGGATGGCTTTGAGGCAGTATCACAGTCTTTTCCTATGCCAGAATATCAAGTTAGTATTGTCCACGGAAAAATGAGACCTGAAGATAAAGAATTTGAAATGCAGCGTTTTGTGAAAGGTGAAACTCAAATAATGGTCGCAACTACTGTGATTGAAGTTGGTGTGAATGTCCCAAATGCCTCCGTAATGGTAATTGAAAGTGCGGAAAGATTTGGTTTATCTCAATTGCACCAATTGCGCGGACGTGTAGGTCGAGGCGCTGAAAAATCTTACTGCATTCTAATGACCGGTGAAAAACTTTCAAAAGAAGGTTTAAAAAGAATGGAAACAATGGTACAAACAAATGATGGATTCATAATTTCTGAGGTAGATCTTCAATTACGTGGCCCTGGCGATCTTATGGGAACTCAACAAAGTGGCGTTTTGGATTTGAAAATTGCCGACTTAGCAAGAGATGGACAAATAGTAACAATCGCTAGAGATGCTGCACGAAATTTAATTCAAGAAGATGCTGATTTTAGCATGCCAAAACACCAAAAATTAAAAGAAAGTGTTCAGGAAATTTTACGCAAAAAACCAAATTGGGGTCGAATCGCCTAAGAAAAATTTACTTTAATATCCCACGAGAAATAACGATTTTTTGAACTTCCGACGTTCCTTCATAAATCTGTGTAATTTTTGCATCTCGCATCATTCTCTCAACGTGATATTCTTTTACAAATCCATACCCACCATGAATTTGAACCGCTTCAACCGTTTGTTCCATCGCAACTTTTGATGCATATAATTTTGCCATTGCACTGGATTGGTCGTAATTTCTCCCTGCATCTTTATCCAAGGCAGAACTGTAAACTAAAAGTCGAGCTGCCTCAATTTCCGTTGCCATATCTGCCAATTTAAATGCTATTGCTTGGTGTTTGTAGATTTCTTTGCCAAAAGCTTTTCGCTGCTTAGAATAAGCTAATGCTAACTCAAAAGCGCCACCTGCAATTCCCAAAGCTTGTGCAGCAATTCCAATACGACCGCCAGCAAGAACCTTCATTGCGAAAGTAAATCCAAAGCCATCCTCCCCTATTCTATTTTCTTTTGGAACCTTCACATCATTAAACATCAAAGTATGTGTGTCGCTTCCACGAATTCCTAATTTATCTTCTTTTGCGCCAACAATAAATCCTTCCATTCCGCGCTCAATAATTAAGGCATTAATTCCTTTATGGCCCAATTCTTTGTGCGTCTGTGCGATTACAATGTAAGTAGAGGCTGTTGAACCATTTGTAATCCAATTTTTTACGCCATTCAATAGATAATAGTCGCCCATATCAATCGCTGTAGTTTGTTGCGAAGTCGCATCGGAACCTGCTTCTGGCTCTGATAAACAAAATGCGCCAATTTTCTCGCCTTTTGCAAGAGGAACTAAAAAATGTTGTTTTTGAGCTTCTGTTCCAAATTTCTCTAAACCCCAAGCTACCAAAGAATTATTTACAGACATACAAACAGAAGCAGAAGCATCAACCTTAGAAATTTCTTCAATTGCTAAAACATATGAAATCGTGTCCATACCACTTCCACCGTATTTTGGATCGACCATCATGCCCATAAAACCAAGTTCACCCAAAAGTTTTATTTCCTCTGCTGGAAATTTTTGAAGGTTATCGCGTTCAATAACACCGGATTTTAATACATTTTGAGCGAAATCGCGCGCTGCTTCTTTAACTGCGATGTGTTCTTCTGATAATTCAAAATTCATTGTTGGAATATTTCATTTAATTTTGACAAAAATAAGGCAAATCTTTTTTACATAGTTCTACATGTTAAAGAATATTGAAATAATTGGTTTAATGTCCGGAACTTCTCTCGATGGTTTGGATATCGCTCATGTTGCATTTGATTTTTCTGCAAAGCTTCCAACATTTGAATTACTGCATTCAGAAACTCTTCCATATTCCGATAAAATTCTTGCAAAATTAAACGTAGCAAAGACATTTTCAGTTCCTGAAATGCTGATGTTAGACAAAGAAATTGGACGATTTTATGCACTCAAAGTTTTGGATTTCATAAAAAAATATAAAATTGATTCCAAAATAATTGCTGCAATTGCTAGTCATGGGCAAACTATTTTTCACCAACCTGAAAATGGATTTACACAGCAAATAGGTTGTGGAACTACACTGGCATTTCTCACTGGAATTCCTGTAATAAATGATTTTCGTAGCTTGGATGTTGTTGCTGGTGGACAAGGTGCACCCTTGGTTCCAATTGGTGACTTTTTACTGTTTTCGGAGCAAGCGAATGCTTTTTTAAACATTGGTGGTTTTATAAATATTAGTTTTAATAAAGGTGATGAAATTACAGCTTTTGATATATGTCCTGGGAATTTACCCTTGAATAAATTTGCAGAGACACTCGGCTTAAAATATGATAAAAACGGTGAAATTGCTAAAAATGGACAATTGGACGAGAGCTTACTCAAAGAATTAAATAACATTAATTATTATTCTTTGTCAGCTCCAAAATCTCTTGGAACAGAATGGTTGGAAAAACAATTTTTCCCGTTAATTCCTAAAGAGCTAAATCCTGAAAAAAAATTAAGAACCATTACAGAACATATTGCTATTCAAATATCAGCAGTTCTTAATGACCAACAACTCAATTCTGTATTTATAACAGGAGGAGGCGCTCACAATAATTTCCTAATAGAATGCGTTAAACAGTATTTTTCTGGAAATATAATTGTTCCTGAATCTAAACTTATAGATTTCAAAGAAGCAATCATTTTTGCATTTTTGGGTGCACGTTATTTACGCAATGAGGTTACAACTATCTCAAGTGTTACAGGAGCTAAATTATCGCTTTGCACAGGTGTATATCATCGAATTTAAGCCGCTTATATCTTCCACTTTATTCACAATTAACTTGTTCGTAACTATCAATAAAAAACAAATTCACAAAAAGACAATTTGTGTAACTTCGCTTCGCATTTATTGTTGCTATTAACAAGTTTTTTATTAATTTATTTACAAATGGAAATTTATCTCATCGCTTTTTTTATTCTCGGATACGTAGCTATAACAATGGAGCATTCTCTAAAATTAGATAAATTAATCCCTGCACTTTTAATGATGGTTGCCTGTTGGACACTCATTGCAATTAATGTCGATAATATAACATATTGGATTGATGCAGATGGAATATCAGAGGAATTTACAGGGGTAAATCATTTGGGCATTGAACATGTAAATAAAACACTACTCCATCATTTTGGGAAAACTGTAGAAATATTAGTGATTATGATGGGGGCAATGGCGATTGTTGAAATGATAGAATACTTTGATGGGTTTTCTTCCATTAAAGACCTGATAAAATCTCGTAAAAAAACTACTATTCTTTGGATTGTTTCAATCATAGCGTTCTTGCTATCATCCATTATTTACAACATGTTGGCTACAATTGTATTGATAACTGTTTTGCGAAAAATTATAAGTAACAAAGAAGATCGTATGTGGTATTCTGGATTCATAATTATTGCTGCAAATGCTGGTGGATGTTGGACTCCCGTTGGTGATATTACTACTACAATGCTATGGTCTGCACACCAAGTTTCTACAGGGAATTTAATGTTGAAAGTAGGTGTCCCATCCTTAATATGTATATTGCTACCACTTATCGCTGCTTTATTTATGCCAGTATTTAGAGGGGAAATTGAACTTGTTGACGAAGAAAAAGTTAAAACGAAAAAAGTAAATCCAAATTCTAAGTTTATGCTCTATTTTGGACTAATTCTAATCATCTTTGTTCCTATTTTTGAAACATTAACACATCTTCCTCCCTACTTGGGAATGATGGGTGCTTTAGCACTATTTTCAGTAACTGCAGAAAGTTTAGTTAATAGTAAAAAAGGCAAGAAGAGAATTATATCTGAAGTAGGTGTATTGCATCAAGGACCTACAATGAAAGCATTAAGTAAAGTGGAAATGCCTTCTTTTTTATTTTTCTTAGGAATATTAATGACTGTTGCAGCACTTCAATCAACGGGAATGATTTTTAATTTAGGGGAATTCGCGAGAAACTCTGACATTTCTAAAGATATCATTGTTATCTCTTTAGGGCTTATATCGGCCATTATTGATAATGTACCATTAGTTGCTGCATCCTTTGGTATGTTTAATGACTTACCTGGAGCTGATGTTTGGTATTTTATTGCTTATGCTGCGGGAACAGGAGGTTCTATTCTTATTATTGGCTCGGCTGCAGGAGTTGTTGCAATGGGAATGGAAAAAATTTCTTTCT
>RFSL01000040.1 GCA_009923965.1 Flavobacteriia bacterium
TAATCAGGAATAAAGACAATAAAATGAAGAAACTTCATCTTAAAATCGGAACATCTTCAAGAAATGATTTGGTTATTGAGGGTTCAGGGCACAAAAAAGTAGATTTATGGAACAACAAATTCACACAGTTCATTTTAAAGCAGACAAAAAACTATTGGATTTTATTCACGATAAAATCAATAAGTTACAGCTATTTAATCAGGCAATTACTTCTATTGAAGTATTTTTGATTCTAGAAAATGATAAGGAAAAACAAAATAAAATTACAGAGATAAAAATTCATCTACCGGGCATAGAATTATTTGCTAAAAAACATGCAAAATCTTTTGAAGAATCGATTGATCTTTCATTTGAAGCTATCCGCAAACAAATCCAAAAGGACAAAGAAAAATAAGGAATTGTATCTATTTTCGTTTTTCTGTACTTTTAAGGTGCAATCATAGTATCTTGCTATTGAATTTGCATATCTTTGCTTTCCAAAAAAATCTATATGAGATTAGTAACTGTTGGAAGTGTTGCCTTTGATGCGATTGAGTCGCCTTTTGGGAAAACGGATAAAATTGTCGGTGGCGCAGGAACTTTCATCACCTTAGCGTCTTCATTTTTTGTAAAAGAACAAGGAATCATATCTGTTGTAGGCGACGATTTTCCGGCTTCGACCATAGAAAATATGAAAGCTAAAGGCATAGATATTCAAGGTATTCAAATTAAGGCTGGCGAAAAAACTTTTTTTTGGTCTGGGCGTTATCATAATGACATGAATTCTAGAGATACGCTTGTAACTGAATTGAATGTTTTAGAACATTTTAATCCGATTGTACCTCAAGCTTTTCAAGGTGCTGATTACTTAATGCTTGGTAATTTAAGTCCTCAAGTGCAACGCATGGTTATTGAGCGAATGGAAAAGCGCCCGAAACTTATAGCAATGGATACGATGAATTTTTGGATGGATATTGCCTTAGAAGAATTAAAGAAAACAATGGCTTTAGTGGATGTTTTAATTATAAATGATGAAGAGGCACGACAACTTTCTGGAGTTTATTCATTGGTAAAAGCTGCAAAAGTTATTCGCGCAATGGGTCCACAAATAGTAATTATTAAGAAGGGTGAACATGGCGCCTTATTGTTCCACGAAGAAAATATGTTTTTTGCACCGGCCTTACCTTTAGAGGATGTTTTTGATCCAACAGGAGCTGGTGATACATTTGCCGGTGGATTTATGGGTTATATTGCTGCAACAGATGATTTTTCTTTTGAGAACATGAAAAGAGCGATTATTGCAGGTTCAGCACTTGCATCTTTTTGTGTTGAAAAATTTGGCACACAACGTTTGCTTGAACTTACTAAAAAAGAATTAAATGCCCGAGTAAAACAATTTGTTACTTTGGGTAATTTTGAAATGAAAGAAGTATAATAAGTTATGGAAAAAATCGATTTTCAAGCTCAAATTGAGTCGCACTTAGCGGCGGATGATTTAGTTGTCTTAGGAAGAGATGTTGCTGCTTTGCGCAGTTCATTTGAGGACTATTATTTGGAGATAGAACGTCAAGAGCAAGTAAAAAAAATTGAAGCTCAAGCAAAAGGCGACAAATATGAATTGCTTGATTTTCAGTATGAAAAAGACCTCTTTTATGCAGCTTACAAATCATTTCAGGAGAAACGAAAAATTCAGGTAAACCTAAAAACAACTTTGGAAACAGAGAATTTAAGACTTAAACGTAGTCTAATTCAACAGTTAAAAGATGTTATTGAAAATGAAGAAAAAATAGGTTCTGCTTTTAATGCACACAAGGAAATCCATGAAACCTGGAAAAAAATTGGTGACATTCCTCTAGATAAGAGAGAAGATATTCAAAAAGAATACTCTCGCTTAATTGAGATATTTTTCTATAACATAAAAATATACCGCGAATTAAAAGCAAATGATTATAAGCGTAATTCTCAGTTAAAACAAGATATTATTTTTAAGCTGAAGAATTTAAGAAATAGCAGTTTAAATGTCAGAGATTTAGAATCTTCACTTCGTGGTCTTCAAAATGAATGGGAGGAAATCGGGCCAGTGAACAACGAAGAATGGGAGGTTTTGAAAAATAGTTATTGGGAAGCTGTTCGTTCTGTTTATGAAAAAACAAATCAGTTTTATGATGAACAACGAAATGAATTAGCTGATAATCTTCTTAAAAAACGTGGAATTATCTCTGAACTTTCTACTCTTCTTGAAAGCACCTCAACTTTAGAAAAAGCAAAAGATTGGGAAAAAGCCACCGAAAAAGTTATTCAAATTCAAGCTGCTTGGAAACTAATTGGTTTTGGACCTAAGAAAGATAACGACAAAGTATGGAAGGAATTTAGAGAAAAATGCGACCTCTTCTTTTCGGCAAAAAAAGAATTTAATAAATCTATTGACTCATTAAATAGAGGTTTTGCAGATCAAAAGAGAGAATTGATTGAGAAAGCAAAATCATTTAAAGATTCTACAGATTGGAAGACGAGTGCAGAAAAAATTATTTCCTTACAGAAAAACTGGAAGTCCTTGGGTTCGGCAGGACAAAAGTATGATAATAAATTATGGGCTGATTTTCGTTCTGCTTGTGATGATTTTTTCACTGCAAGAGAACGAAATTTCGCTGCACAAGACGCCGCTTTAATTGAGAATTTAACTGCAAAAAATGACTTAATTGCAAGTTTACATGAAATGCAACTTCCAGAGTCAAAATCAGAAGCACTAGCGGTTTTACGAAATACTAGCGAGCAATTTTCAACAATGGGACACGTACCGTTGAAAAATAAAAATGATGTGTATGAGCGCTTTAAAAAAGCAATTGATGCAAAGTATTCCTCATTAAAGCTAGAAGCAGACGAAAAAGATAGAATTTTATTCCAAGCAAAAATTGATACGCTAGGTTCAAGTCCTGAACGTCAAAAGTTACTTACGAATGAAAAAAATGAAATAAGAAAGCAAATGGATGCCTTAGGAAAGGAAATCATACAGATGGAAAATAACCTTGGGTTTTTCGCTCGTTCAAAGGGTGCAGATCAATTAAGAAAAGAGGTTGAAGGAAAAGTTCAGGTTTTACAAACAAAGATCGATGGCCTGAAAAAGAAATTGAAACTCATCCCTCATGAATAGTTTTATAAATATTTTATTGCTGATTGTTACTTTCCCAACAATGCTGCTCTGTATTTTTATTGGTTTTGATTTACCAATTGAGTTTTTAAGAACTACAGCGCGAACGATGCCTTATGCTTCAGAAATTTTACTCGTTTTTAGCTTGCTTTTATTAGTTATTTCCCTGCGCCGTTCAATTCGCAGATGGATGGGGGTTCGGATGACTAAGCAAACTAAAAAATTTCATTGGAATTCTGAAATTAGTCAAACTCGAAAGCAAAGAGTTATTGTATATACACTCCTCGAGGCTGCTGTATTACTAAGTTTAGCTATTGGTTATTATTTTTTAACACCAGAAGCTTGGTTTCCTGCCCTTGTAATGCTAGTTTTTTCAATAGAAAGTATCGTTTTCTTATTAATTTGTAGTAGAAAATTATTTAGAATAGGACTAAGTTCCAAGGCTATTTTAGTCGCTGATAGAGAAGTTATTTTAATTTATCTGGCAGGCTTAAGACAAGTCAGTATTAGTCAACAAACAGTTTATTTTGATTACACAAATGACCTGCAATTGTCATTTCCTACAGATTGTTTGTTAGCAGAAGAGAAAGAACTTTTTTTTGAGAATTTAAGTAGCTTAGTAGATAAAAACAAAGTCTTGTTTCGAAATGTAACTACTTCATAAATGAAAATCCTTATTACTCGCTTTAGTTCAATTGGAGATATCGTCTTGACTTTCCCCATTCTAAGGTGTTTAAAAATTCAAGTGCCAAGTTCAGAAATTCATTACGCTACAAAGATTCAGTTCAAGGAATTACTAATGGCATCTGAGTACATAGATCGACAGTATTTTTTAGAGAATTCACTTAAAGATTTAATAAAAGCGCTTCGAAAAGAGAAGTATGACCTAATAATTGATCTTCATAATAACCTCAGAACACTACAAATTTCTTCTGCTCTTGGTGTAAAAACACTTCGTTTCCCAAAACTAAATTTTAAAAAATGGCTTTTAGTCAATTTGAAAGTAAACAAAATGCCTAATCTTCATCTTGTTGATCGCTATTTTCATGCAGTAAAATCACTCGGTGTAGTTAATGATGGTAAAAACAACACTTTTTTTATTTCTGCAGAAAATGAAATTGACATTAAAAAACAATTTAATTTAAGTCAAAAATCTTATATCTCTGTTGTAATTGGAGCGCAATTTTCGACAAAAAGAATTCCACTTGATAAATTAATTGAAATACTATCAGGAATAAATTATCCAATTGTCTTGATTGGCGGAAAAACTGATAAAAATGTTTCAGATGAACTCTGCAAGAACTTAACACAAAAAGAAATTTATTCTGCCTGTGGAGATTTCAACATTCTTCAATCCGCAAGTATTGTAAAACAAAGTAAAGCAGTTTTAACAAACGATACGGGAATGATGCACATTGCTTCATGCTTTTCTCTTCCAATTACAACGGTTTGGGGAAATACAAGTTCTGCATTTGGAATGTCGGCATACACTCCGGAAAATAAATCGGAAATTTTTAATTTTGAAGTTCAAGATTTAGCTTGCCGTCCTTGTTCAAAAATTGGATTTCAAAAATGCCCAAAAGGTCATTTTAAGTGCATGGAGCTACAAGATGCCTTGTTGATTTCTCAACAAATAAATAAGGGGATTTAATCTTCCGCAAATAATTTCTTTAATTCTGTAGCATCGCTGGGCTTCATTTTTCCTGCAAGGATAAGACTTAATTGCTTTCTTCTTAAAGCTCCATCAAAACGCTTTATTTCTTCCTCTGTTTCGGGAATTAATTCAGGAACTTGAATTGGCCCTCCATTTTGATCAACTGCTACAAAAGTATAAATGGCTTCATTGCATTTTTCTCTAACTCCAGTTATTGCATCTTCAACAAACACATCAACAAATACTTCCATAGAACTTGAAAAGGAACGAGATACTTTTGCTTCAAGAGTTAAAATAGAGGCGTGTTTTATCGGTTTTTGAAATGAAACGTTATTAACGGAAGCTGTTACCACAACTCGTTTGCAATGTCTGTGTGCGGATACACTCGAAATGAGATCCATCCATGCTAAAAGCTGTCCGCCAAATAAATTTCCTTGTGTATTTGTGTCGTTGGGTAGCACAACTTTAGTTGAAATAGATAATGTTTCTACTGCTTTTTTTGATATCATTCTACAAATGTATTCAATCCAGTCAAATATCTTAATTTAAATTGTGTATCTTCGGCAAACATTTTTTGTCAAAGTTGTTTTATCACTAAATTAAATAATTTTAATGAAATTATCTCTCCTCATCATAACAATTGTTTTTTGTTATTTTAACACTATTTATTCTCAAATTCAACGTAAAGTTGATAAGCAAAATACGCGTGATGGAGAAAACATAGAATATTGCTTCACGCATAAAAAAATGCAAGCATTGCTTCAAAATCAGGATTTCTTGACGCAATTTAATCTTGATGAAATAGCATTTGACAAAGCCATCAAAAAAGGGTCTACAGCTAAAGGCACTGTTTTTAGAATACCTGTTGTTTTTCATGTTCTTCATAATCAGGGAATAGAAAATATTTCAGATGAACAAATTTATAACGCTCTAGCTATTTTAAATCGGGATTACCGAAAATTAAATGCTGATACTGCAACAGTTCACCCAGATTTTATAGGAATGCCTTTTGATACAGAAATTGAATTTGTCTTAGCTACAAAAGCCCCAGATGGTTCATGTTTTAAAGGAATCACTCGAACAGAAACAACTTTAACATTTCAAGGAGAAGATGGCAACGCCCAAGCCCAAGCTGTTCAGGAAGGAAATGACGTTTATATTGGTGATTGGCCAGGAAATAAATACCTAAATTTCTTTATTTGCGATGATATAGGTGGAGCCGCTGGCTATACCCGGTATCCTTCTCAATGGTCAGCTAATGATATGACAAATGGTATTTGGGTGCTTCATAGTTATGTTGGTTCTATAGGAACAAGCTCTGAAAGTCATAGCCGAGTGCTTACCCACGAATGCGGACATTGGTTAAACTTAGCACATACTTGGGGATCTACAAATGATCCCGGTCTTACGACTTCTTGTGACACGGATGATGGTGTTACTGATACACCCAATTGTATTGGTGTTACAGGATGTGTTTTAAATTCAAATTCCTGCGATTCTGATAATGGATATTGGGGTTTTGATATTCACGACAACGTCAATAATTACATGGATTATTCCTATTGTTGTAAAATGTTTACGCCTGGACAAGGTGCTCGAATGAGGGCAGCGATTCAGCAAACAAATACTGGTCGTGCAAATTTATGGTCGACTGTAAATTTAATCGAAACAGGAGCAACAGGGGCATTAAATTTATGTAAAGCTGATTTTTCTGTTGATAAATCAACTATTTGTATTGGAGAAGAAGTACAGTTAACAGATGATTCATATAATTTAGTTTCTAGCTGGCAATGGGAAATAACTCCGGCTTCTGGTTGGTCATTTTCTCCTAGTTCTTCAGCTTCGAGTCAAAATCCAAGTATAATTTTTAACACTTCAGGTTTATACTCGGTAAAATTAATAGCGAACGATGGTTCAATTAATGATGAGGAATTAAAACTGAATTACATTCGAGTAGCTCCAGAGGCTGCTGTTTTACCTTTTTGGGAAGGTTTTGAGGATTATAGCACTCTAACAAATATTAATAATTGGGAAGTAAGTAATTTCAATGAAAATAATGCTTTTACGATTGAAAATACAACAAGTCATTCAGGTCTTAAATGTGCGAAATTGATAAATTTTGGGGAAGCTTCTTTAAGCATCGACGAACTAACATCTTCAACAATTGATTTATCATCGATTGCCACAACGGATTCTGTGACCTTAAGTTTCAGATATTCTTATCGCAAAAGAGATGAAAGTAATTATGAGTATTTAAAAGTATTCATTTCTTCGAATTGTGGAAGTTCTTGGGCACAAAGAAAAACGCTAGGAAATAATAATTTATCGCCTTTGGTTTATTCTGGTTTTTGGATACCAAGTGAAGAAAGTGATTGGACAACTGTTCACATGACAAATGTCACAAGCACTTATTTCACTAGTAATTTTAAAATGAAATTCCGATTTGAAGGAAATGGAGGAAACAATTTTTATTTAGACGACATAAATTTATATGCTGGTTCAGCTTCAAATGATTTGGTTTTAGGAGTTCAAGAAGCTGCTACAATATCTAGTTTAGAATTATTCCCAAATCCGGTAGAGGATGAATTGCAGCTTCATTTTATAAGTAAACACAATGAGGAAATTCAATTTTCAATTGTAGATGTAACAGGAAAAATTCTTTCGCGTCAAATTATTAAAGCAGTTTCTGGAAGTAATATAGTTTTATTCCCAGTTTCAAATTTAGCTTCGGGAGCTTATTTTCTTAAAATGGGTTCCGAAGAAACAACAAATACTCTTA
>RFSL01000005.1 GCA_009923965.1 Flavobacteriia bacterium
ATGAAAATAATTGAGTTTATTCATTTGGTTGATTTAATTTTAAAATCTCTCTAATAACAAGAAACATAGAAGAAATCACACCAAAGAGTGAAAGGGAAAGCGTCCACCATGGAGTTGTAGTTTGAAATTTTTTGTCGAAATAGGTTCCTAACCAAGCAAAGAAAGCAATAATTCCTGCCATTTGAATTCCCATGCTTGAAAAGCGCAAAAAAAGATTATTTTTCTTTTCGATTTTCTTAGTCTTCTTCTGAATCAAAAGAGACATCGTTATTATAACTTGTTGAGGATAATGGCGCTTTCATCACACAAGCACCTTCAAAAAATGCACCTTCCTCAATATTTAATTTCAATGCTTCAATATCTCCCTTTATTCGAGCAGTACTTCTTAAAATAAGAAGATTTTCGATTGTTAACTCTCCTTCTAAAGCACCTTCGATTTCTGCATTTACACATACCAAATTGCCTTTTAGTTTGCCAGAGTTACCAATTTTAACTTGCCCAGAACAAGAAATGTTACCAATCACATCACCTTCAATCAGTATGCCTGAATTTGAAACAATATCTCCGGTGATTTCTGTTCCTGCTATCACTCTATTTAATTGGTCTGAACTGTTTTCGTTTGAAACACCTGATCCAAAAAATTCTTTTCGTTTTAACATATTAATTAATAATTATCGAGGTAAAATAGTTTATATTCTTCAAATTTCGCTGTTTCAATTAACTTTTTCAAATTTTCTTGCGTAATAATGTAAATTTTATTGTCTTGAAGGTCGTCAATAAATTCAAAACCTGCTTTATAAGCATCAATAAACTTGTTGGCAAGAGTGATTGATGCAAATTCTTGCACCAAAATAAATGATTTTTCTGAAAGGGTTATTTTTGAACTAACTCTCAATTTACTAGACTTGAATTTTTTAACAGCAAAATCTGAAATTGTCCCCTTTGAGAAATCAGTATCATCTTCTTCATCAAGAAGAACAATTACAAATTGAGGGACATCGGAAACATACTCAAAAAAGTATTTTTTATTGAAATCTAGTTCTTCATTTTTAGAATAGCCTGATTGAATTATATCAAGCATCTCTTTTGCTCTTTTTGCTTGTTCTGTTTGAGGTTTTTCTTCAATAATTAGATTTAATTTAGGGATTAAAGTTGATTTATCTTGTGTCAATTGCCCCATTGCTAAAACATTTAATAGCATATATTCGCTTCTACACGAATTTGCAAGGTCCTTTTCAAGAATAGTTTGACTAAGATTATAAACTGTTTGATATGCTTTTAATTTATACTGTTCTAATAATTTTAAGTAATCTTTTTGTGATTCCTCAGCATTTTTCTTTTGCTTTAAGTAAAAATCGGGATCAAGAAAATATTTTGCTGCATCTGAATTTGGATATTTATCTAAAATATAAGATTTATACTTTTCACTTTTTTTATTCTGCTCATTTAATCTAAATAATTGAAATGCAGCTGACAAATCTGTAATATTAGAAAGTTTTAAAGCGAGGGCAGATTCAAATTGCTGTTCTGCTAAATCATTTTCTAACAAAACTTCTTTAAATAAAATCCCTGATGTGTATAATGCATCTATTAATCGTAGTTGTGATTGGGAAAATGCGCTATCACTTAAAGGAATGTTTTTTAGTAACTTTTCGTAACTCAATGAATCTTTTGATTCTTGTGCTACTATATTTTGTGAAGAATCAGTAGAAATCAAATTATTAATTACAGGTAATTTATCACTTCGTCTCCAATTATCTTCATTGTCTCGTGCCCCCCATAATTTCTTAAATTCTTTAAATCCTGTTTCTCGTAATTTTGGGTTATTAAAAATAAATTTATTTGTATTAGTATTATTAACTACAGCACTATTACTTTGTAATGCAAGCAATTTTGCAGCTTCTTTTTCCTTTGCAGCTTGTATTTCTCTGCGCAATTGTTTTAATGTCTCCTTTAGAAAAATCTCTCTGTCTTTAGCATTCAACTTTGCGATGCGTTCTACGCTATCTTCAAAATTTACAGTTTCTAAGGCCTTTACTAAATCAAATAATTTTGCCGATTTATTTTTCACAATTTCTGCATTCGGGTAATCTTCCGGCATAAACCGAGCGCAAGAGTCATAGTATTTTTGAGCTGGTACAAACTCCTTGGCAAAAAATGACATATCTCCAAGTTTTTCATAGGACATTGCTTTTTGTCTTTTATTCGACAGAGAAAAAAATGCAGATTTGGTTAAACATTCTTTCGCTTCTTGTTCACGGTTATTATTTAATTCCACCAAACCTAAAGCGTAAAAAATTTGGTCTTTAAACGCTGCATTTTTAGAATCACGGGCCATTTTTTTTAAATCTTTCTTTACCTGTTCGCTTCCATCTGCCACAGCACTATTTAAACGGGCGTTAAATGCTAATTCAAAAGAAGCGGAAGCTCTTACAGCTTTATTGAAGTGGTAGCTTGCGCTTCCTGAATTGTTAGCATTTTGGTATAATTGAGCTAATATATAATTAAATCTTGCTTTTTCTCTTGGGCTATTTGATTTAGATAGTGCAAGTTGTAAACCATCAATTGCAGCTTCATAATCTTTTCTTTTCATTGCCAAGTCGGAATAAGCTTTGTAAATTTCTAATTGAAGACTGCGCGTCATAGTGGGCAGAGCTGCATCTCCTTTTTTCTTATTTAAAAAGGGAATGAAATCTTTAAATTTCTTTTTCTTTTGTTCTTGCGCAATTTCATTTAAACCATCCAATATTAATTTTGCATCAGAAAATTTATGGAGTTCAATATAAACTTTTGCAATCCATAATTCTGCAATATACGTGGAAGGGTCTTTGATGAAAAATCGTTTGACAAACTCGAAATTGCTCAGAGCTTTTTCATAATCTCTACGGTAATAAAAAGCCTTGCCTATTGTTAGCCAATTTTCATCAATCCAATTGTTATATTCTGCTTCTTTATAATACATATCGACAGCATTTGGCATACTGTGATCTTCAATAACTTTTGTGCATTTAGCGATTGCAGTATCAATTGCTGGGTACATTCCTTTTACTTCTGTTTCATCTGGCAAGAGATTTACAGGGAGAAAAGTATAAAAATCATCTTTGTGGGAGCCATCAAAAGTTATCAATGATAGTCGCAATAATTCGTTGGCATTAAATAAACCATTATATCGTGCAGTTGTGGAATGATATTTTCGGTTTAAGAAATTATTTTTTTCTGTAGAGCATGCGAAAACTGATAGCAATGCTAAGAGAATCCATAATTTCTTTAGTAGACAACTTGTCATTTTTCTATAATTCGTCTATTATTAACTGAAAATGAAGTGATTTAGTATAAAAATTACTCCGTTTTATGCAATATTTGTAAATACTTGCTGAATATCATCGTCATCTTCAATTTTATCCAACATTTTTTCAATATCTATCAGCTGTTCTTCAGAGAAATCAACTGGACTTGTAGGGATTCGTTTTAAACTAGATTTTTGGACTTCCAAATTTAGATCTTCCAATGCTTTAGATAATGTTCCAAAAGAGGTATAATCACCATAGACAACAATCGAATTTTCTTCAATATCTATTTCTTCACAGCCAGCATCAATTAATTCCAATTCTAACATTTCGGGATCTAAATCCTCTGTTTTATTGATTTCAAATACACTTTTTCGTGCAAACATAAATTCCATTGAGCCATTTGGAACAACTGCTCCTCCGGCTTTATTGAAGTATGATTTTACATTAGCCACAGTTCTTGTTGGATTATCGGAAGCACATTCAACAAAAACCAATACACCATGAGGACCTTTTCCTTCATAATTTATCTCCGTAAATGACGCAATATCTTTTTGAGCGGAACGCTTAATTGCAGCTTCAATATTATCCTTGGGCATATTTTCCGACTTAGCATTTTGGATAGCTGTTCGAAGTTTTGCATTCGTTGATGGATCTATACCTCCTTCTTTTGCAGCCATTGTAATGGCTTTTCCTAATTTCGGAAATATTTTAGACATTTTGTCCCATCGCTTTTCCTTTGCTGCTCTTCGGTATTCAAAAGCTCTTCCCATGATACTAATTTTTAACAAAAATAGGGAAATTACGACGATTTTTCAAGCATCATTTCTTCTGTACTCCCTCTAAAATTAGCTCAATGTAATTTAATAAGGGTTCTTTTCCAAAATTAGAGGTCGCCGAACTCGTAAAAAGTGGAGGGAGTTCATCCCAATATTTCAACATTTCTTTTTTGTATTTCGCCAAGTTTTTTTGAAGGGCTGTACTTGATAACTTATCAATTTTTGTAAAAACCATGGAAAAAGGAAGGCCTTTTTCACCACACCAATTCATAAATTCTAAATCAATTTGCTGCGGTTCAAGGCGCGCATCTAAAAGAACAAAAATATTCAATAAGGTTTCTCTTTTTGTTAAATATTCTGCAATGAATTTTTCCCATTGGAAGCGTTTAGATTTTGAAGCTTTCGCATAACCAAAGCCTGGTAAATCTACCAAATACCATTTTTCATCAATTAAAAAATGATTGATTAATTGTGTTTTTCCTGGAGTTCCTGAAGTTTTTGCCAAGGATTTTTTTCCTGTTAACATATTAATCAAGGAAGATTTCCCAACATTAGAACGACCGATAAAAGCGAATTCAGGTTTAGCGTCAGTAGGGCATTTACTGAGTTCCGAATTTGAAATTACAAAAATCGCCTCTTTTATTTTCATAGTAGCGCAAAATTAATGGAATTAATAGTTTAATTTAGGTTTTAATGAACATTACGCTAAATTAAAATGTTTGGTTTATATGGCTGTTTACAAGATTAAAGATGTAGAAGTTCTTACTGGAGTTAAAGCTCACACTATTCGCATTTGGGAAAAACGTTATGGTATTTTAGAACCAAGTAGAACGGAAACACAAATCCGCACTTATTCAGATTCACAAATTGCAATTCTTTTAAATATCAGTCTACTAAATAGTAATGGTCACAAAATCTCGAAAATTGCAAGTTTATCTGAAGCAGAAATAAATAAACTAGTATGGGATATTCGTATTAACAAAAAAAATTGTGATAGCGGAAAAAAATTAATCTTAGCGCTGATAGAATTAAATGAAAAGTTATTTCGTGATACCTTAAATACTTTAATTAATGATTTAGGTTTAGCATTAACCTTTTCGTCACACATAATTCCCTTTCTTGATCGGATTGGCGTGATGTGGTTAACGGGTACGATAAGTCCCGCTCAGGAGCATTTTATTTCAAACTTAATCCGTCAAAAAATAATTTCAGAGATCGACAAACAAATTGTTCCTGAGTCAACAGAAGCTCCAATAATGCTTTATTTACCAGAGTACGAATGGCACGAAATAAGCTTGCTTTTCTACCATTATTTATTAAGAAGCAAAGGTTATCACACGGTATATTTAGGGCAAAGTTTACCATACGATTCGTTAATTGATTGCATTAACATTTTAAAGCCAAAAGCAATTTTAACAGCTTTATTAACTGCTGTTGATTTAAGTTTTTTGAAAAATTACTTCTGTAAATTAAAAAAAGATGCTAATGGAATCCCTGTTTATGCCGGTGGAATTCAAATCAATATTAACGGTAAGGAATTAAGAGAAAATGTGATTGAAATAATAAACTCTGGGACTTTATTGCAACAGATGATGCCCGCCTTAGCAAAGTTGAATTAAGCAAATTCAATTAAAACAAAACCTTTTTCTACCACGTCGCCTTCATTAATGAAAATTTTACTAACTATTCCAATTCCTTCAGCCTTGAGTATATTTTCCATTTTCATGGCTTCGAGTGATAGAACATTTGCTCCAAGTTGAATTTCTTCACCTTCTTTTACGAAAATTTTTAAAACTCGACCTGGCATTGGAGCTTGTAATTCTTTTAATTTTCTAACTTTCTGCTTATCTAAGCCCAAAGCAGTAATCAAATCATCTAATTCCCCCTTTCTTTTTACTTCAAAAATTCGGTGATTGATTTTTATCGTTAAGCAATTGTTTTCTGAATCATCCTTGATTATTTCTCCATGGAATTTTTTTCCATTGTGCATTAAAAGAAAAAATTGATGGTCGTACCATTTCACAAAAGTTCCTTCAATAGTTTGAACTTCTTTTCCATCAAACAACCAATTTCCATTTTTTTGCATAAGATCAAATATAGCTAATTATTGTTTTTGAATCGAAATGTAGGTGTCTTTTTCTGCTTCGATGTCTGTGCAAAAAGCAGAATTTGGTAGCGCTTCAAAAGAAATCTCATTCGCTAAAACCTCATCACAGATATAGCTTTTATTAGCTGAAATGGCAGTCTGTATTGCCTCGCTGGTATTTATTTTTAATAGAATTCTATCCGTTACATCAAAGTCTGAATCTTTGCGTAAATTTTGGATTCTGTTTACTATTTCCCTTGCAATTCCTTCATTTTTTAATTCTAGACTTAGTGTTGTATCCAGCGCAACGGTTATTCCACCTTCAGAGGCAACCAACCAACCAGGAATGTCTTGTGCTGAAATCTCAAAATCTTCTATCTCCAAATTTATTTCACATGCATCAATAACAGTATTCCACTTTCCTGTTTTCTCAATTTCTGTAATGTCTTGTTGCGAAAATTGTTCAACCAAAGATGCAATATCTTTCATTTGTTTTCCATATTTCGGACCGATTGTCTTGAAATTGGGTTTTATATTTTTTACAAGTAAAGCTGTTCCTTCTGTAAGTAATTCCAATTCTTTGACATTGACTTCGGATAAAATCAATTCCTTCATATGTTGAAAGTCCTCAGCCATTTCTTTTTGAAGCACTGGAATAAGTATTTTTTGTAAAGGTTGCCGAACGCGTAAGGAATGCTTCTTTCTCAATCCTAAGACCAAGGAACATGCTTGCTGAGCTAATTCCATTTGAATCTCTAATTTCTTGTCGATAGATTTCATGTTTACACTTGGAAAGTCCGCCAAATGAACAGAGGCACAAATTGTTCTTTTTGAAACAAGATTAAGGTCTAAAAATAAGCGATCCATGTAAAATGGCGCAATTGGAGCAGCAAGAAGCGCAACAGTCTCCAAACAGGAATAAAGTGTTTGATAAGCACATACTTTATCTTTAGGGTCGTCATTTTTCCAAAATCTTCTGCGACAAAGTCGAACATACCAATTAGAAAGTTGATCTGTTACAAAGTCTTGAACTAATCTCCCTGCTTTTGTTGGCTCATAAGAACCATAGGCATCATCAACATCTTGGATTAAAGAATTTAATTTCGATAAGACCCAACGGTCAATTTCAGGTCGCTCTGCCAATGGGACCTCTGCACCTGAAAAATCGAATTTATCGACATTTGCATACAAAGCAAAGAAAGAATAAGTATTGTAAAGCGTACCAAAAAACTTGCGTTGAACCTCCGTAATTCCATCTAAATCAAACTTTAGATTGTCCCAAGGTTGCGCATTCGTTATCATATACCAACGCGTTGCATCGGGGCCATATTTTTCAAGTGTTGTAAAAGGATCAGCTGCATTCCCTAATCTTTTTGACATTTTCTGTCCGTTTTTATCTAAAACAAGTCCATTAGAAACTACATTTTTATACGCTACCGAATCAAAAACCATGGTTGAAATAGCATGTAATGTATAAAACCATCCTCTTGTTTGGTCCACTCCTTCCGCAATAAAATCTGCAGGAAAAGAAGTTCCTTTATCAATTAAATCTTTATTTTCAAAAGGGTAATGCCATTGTGCATAAGGCATCGCGCCTGAATCAAACCAAACATCAATTAAATCTGCTTCTCTTTTCATTGGCTTGCCACTTGGAGAAACTAAAATAATCTGATCAACTAAGTGTTTGTGTAAATCAATTTTAGCATAATTTTCTTTCGACATGTTTCCAAGCTCAAAATTTTCAAATGGATTGCTCGATATAAATCCAGCTTTTACTGATTTGTCGCAGGCATTTTTTAATTCTTCAATAGAGCCAAAGCAAATTCGTTCATCTCCCTCTTCTGTTGACCATATTGGAATTGGAATCCCCCAATAGCGCGAGCGCGACAAATTCCAATCGTTTGCATTTTCTAACCATTTCCCAAATCTGCCAGTTCCTGTTGCTTCTGGTTTCCAATTAATAGTATTGTTTAAAGCAACCATACGGTCTTTTTTATCCGTAACACGAATAAACCATGAATCCATTGGGTAATATAAAACTGGTTTGTCAGTTCTCCAACAATGAGGATAGTTATGCTCGTATTTTTCGACTTTAAAAGCACGATTTTCTTCTTTAAGTTTGATGGCAATTTGAACATCTGCGGAGCGTTCTGGAGCTGTTCCATCATCATAGTATTCATTCTTCACATACATTCCAGCGAAGTCTGTAACTTCAGGTCTAAAGCGCCCTTGTAAATCTACAAGTGGAACAAGATTCCCTTTTTCATCTTGAATAAGAAGTGCCGGAACACCAGCTTCTGCAGCAACTTTAGCATCGTCAGCTCCAAATGTTGGGGCTGTATGAACAATTCCTGTTCCATCTTCTGTAGTTACAAAATCTCCAGGAATAACACAGAAAGCACGTTCAGGATTTTCAGCCGGAAGACAATAAGGCAGCAACTGCTCGTATTTTAATCCTACTAAATCTTTGCCTTGACACGTTCCTATAATATGAAAAGGAATCGATTTATCAGCTGCTTTATAACTTGCTAATTCTGAAATAGAATCTACAGCATGAAACCCTTTACTAAATTGATAGGAAACTAATTTTTGGGCTAAAATAACATGAATTGCTTCAAATGTATATTGATTAAATGTGGCGACTAATACATATTGAATTGACGGACCAACAGCCAAAGCAGTATTTGAGGGTAAAGTCCATGGAGTTGTTGTCCAAGCAAGAAAAAAACAAGCAGTTTTTGCTGCTTCAATTCCAAATTCTGAAGGAAGAGTTTGATCTGAAAGAAGTTTAAATTGTGCAACAACCGTCGTATCTTTTACATCTTTATAGCAACCTGGTTGGTTTAATTCGTGGGATGAAAGTCCTGTTCCTGCTTTTGGAGAATACGGTTGAATTGTATATCCTTTGTAAATTAATCCTTTGTTATACAATTGTGCTAATAGCCACCAAACAGATTCCATGTATTTTGGCTCAAAGGTTACATAGGGATTCTCCATATCTACCCAATATCCCATTTTCTCTGTTAAGTCATTCCAAATATCAGTGTAGCGCATTACTGCCTTTTTACAGGCATTGTTGTATTCATCTACAGAAATTTTTGTTCCAATATCTTCTTTTGTAATTCCCAGTTCTTTCTCAACACCTAATTCCACTGGAAGTCCATGAGTATCCCAACCAGCTTTTCTTTTAACTTGAAATCCTTTTAGTGTTTTATAGCGACAAAAAATATCTTTGATAGATCGGGACATTGCATGATGAATCCCCGGCAAACCGTTTGCAGACGGAGGTCCTTCAAAAAATACAAAAGAAGGATTTCCTTCACGCAGCGCAATCGACTTTTCAAAAATGGACTCATTTTGCCATTTCTCTAAAATTTCTTTTGCAACATTTGGAAGGTTTAAGCCTTTGTACTCGTTATATTTATCGTTCATGCGAATTTTCCTTGTAAGATGGCAAATTTACGATAAATCCCTAATTATTTATCAAGCTTTAGATGAATTGGAAAGTTGGTTAAACCCAAACTAAAAAAATATTTTATATAAAACCTCCATTATCTCATCACTATTTTCAATATGAGACATATGACCTGCATTTGTAATTTTATGTAGCTGCTTTCTAGAATTAATTCTGCTTTCTAAATCTGAGATTGAAACTAATTTATCATACGCGCCATGAATTAGCACATAATCTGACGGGTTCTGATAGATTTCTTTCGAAAAATCTTTGCGTTCTCGCATTGCTAAGGTCGCGTAAACGATTGCTTCAGAGGACATTTTAAGTGCCTCATCTTTCAATTTTTTTATTTCGTCTTTGTGTAATTCTGGCTTCCAAAATAAATTGGGTATCGCTTCATTTATAAATATGTTTTTTGCTTTTAAAACAATTTTTACGACTCTCAGGCGATCTATTTTCTTCTGTTCATTGTCGCACCAAAAGTTAGAGTTGAGTAAAACCAACAAGTTACAGGATTCAAGGTCTTGTTTTACTAGCAAACCAACATAAGCGCCCATAGAATGGCCAACAATGGAAAATTCAGCAACTTCGAGATGCGCTAGAACAGCGATCACCTCATCTGCCATAAATTCTATGCTTGCATGTTCTGATTTATCTGTTAATAGTGATTTTCCGTGTCCTGGTAAATCAATAAAAATATTTCTAGAACCGAGTTGTTGAAGTGGTAAATAATCCCACATAGTAAGAGATTCTAAAAATCCATGTAAGAAAACAATGGTTTTGCCTTCTCCTGAAACTCTGAAATTTAACATTACGAATTAATTTGCATTCATCAATTCTTCAATGTGATCAGCTTGTAAAGGAATATCTTTCATTAAATTAAACGGCGCACCAGACTTTTGGACAACTAAATCATCTTCTAAACGAATACCCAAACCTTCCTCTGGAATATAAATACCCGGTTCGCAGGTAAATACCATTCCCTCTGAAATTGGCTCATGCCAAAGTCCAACATCATGTGTGTCAAGACCTATGAAATGAGATGTCCCATGCATAAAATACTTTTTATAGGCCGGCCAATCTGCTTTTTGATTTTTAATATCGTCCATGGAAATTAAGCCTAAGTTAACTAGTTGTTCTTCCATTAAGTTTCCAACTTGCTTATGGTATTCCGACATTATTGTTCCTGGAACCAATAATTTTTCAGCTTCTGTTTTAACATGTAAAACGGCATTATAAACTGCTTTTTGTCGGGCGGTAAATCTACCATTTACAGGAATACAGCGTGTTAAATCGGAAGAGTAATTTGCATATTCAGCACCTACATCCAATAAAATAACCTCCCCATCTTTGCAGAGCTGATTATTTTCAATGTAATGCAGAACGCAGGCATTTTTTCCTGAAGCAATAATTGGCGTGTAAGCAAAGCCTTTAGAACGATTTAGTAAAAATTCATGTGCTAATTCCGCTTCAATTTCATATTCCCAAACTCCGGGTTTAATAAATTTCAATAAGCGCAGAATACTCGACTCTGTAATTTTGCAAGCCCTTTGCATCAATTCTAGTTCAATTGCATCTTTTACAGAGCGAATTTTATGCATTATTGGTGCAGCTTTATGGACAATATGTGCTGGATAATCTTGACGTACTTTTGAAATAAAACGATCTTCTCGCGTTTCAACTTCTGTGTTAGCACGAAGATGTTCGTTTGTATTAAGGTAAATTCCTACTGCCTCTGACATGAGTTGTTTAAAAATTGCAGGAAACTGTGGAAGCCAGTAAACTGTTTTGATACCTGAAGTAAGAAAAGCGGTTTCCTTTGTGAGTTTTTCGCCTTCCCAAATTGCAATTAGGTCACTGGTTTCTTTTAAAAATAAAATTTCTCGGTGAGCAGGGTTACTCGCGTTAGGAAAAATCAATAAAATTGATTCTTCTTGGTCTACTCCTGACAAATATAAAATATCTCTGTGTTGCTGAAAAGGCATTGTGCTATCTGCACTAATCGGATAAATATCATTGGAATTGAAAACCGCAAGCGTTCCCTCTAGCATTTTTTCGGAGAATTTTTTGCGATTTGATATGTATAAACTTGAATTTATTCTATCGTATTTCATTTGCAGGTATTTTGAATGACGAAGATAGAGAACTTTTTAAGATTTTATTCACTCGCATCTTGTTTCAATACTTTTTAAGGTAATTTGAAAGCACTAAAATGATTGCAGTAATTAAAAATAAAGCGATTATTGAAAGTGGGCTTGAGAAATTAACAGTCCAGCCTAAAGCCTTTATTTTTTTTGGCGGAAAAAGTCGTTTGTCTTTCTTGTTATAATAAAAGATGCCCCATTTCCAATTTTTAGGATCCTTGTGCCATTCATCTAAGGTTTCTTTTGTAGGCTCTGACATTATTAAGATTTGCTTATTCCGAAATTATTATTATTTTCTGAATTACAGAATTACCCGAAGAAATCTTCAGTACATAATATCCTGAGGCAAGTGAACTGACATTTAAATTAAACATCTCGTTTTCATTCTTGCTGTTTTCTTTTTTTACTACTTTCCCAAATACATCAATTATTTCAATGCTAATATTCTCATCACTTAAGCCAGATAACTCAACATTAATAAATTCTTTTGCTGGATTTGGATAAACAAAAACAGTTCCTTCACCAAGTGTTTTGTCATCAATAGATAAAGATAAAGTACAGGTACTCGAAACTGAGTTGCTATTTTCTATAATGGTTGGAGATGAAAATAGTTGATTATTAAAACCACTATAAGAGCTCGGGTAAAACGTGGATCTAAAAACATTATTCGAAAAAGGTGTTGTACCTTGAGTTAAAATTCCTGCTGTAGAAACTGGATTAATATATTCCCAAAGAGTAGATCCACTTTCAGTTATTTCTTTAAAGGTGCCAGCAGGCCCATCACAGAATAACACGTTGCCATTTGAAAGTTGTTGGCTTCCAGAAATATTCTTAGCAAAAAAATTGTTAGGATTTCCATCATTGTAAATCCATGAAGGGGTAGCTGGTAAATAGGGTAGCGAAGAAGTGTAATTAAATCCATCAACAGGGGGATTTATTATTTCAATTGTAGAGTAATTTCCTCCTGTTCTTCCAAATCCGTTATTGAAAACCATTATTTGATTTTCATATGGCAAACCCGTTTCAATCCATTGTGCATTGTGCTGCCCAAAAAATTGGGTGCTTGTTCCTCTATTATAGGCAAGTGGGTTTCCCCAGCGATATAAAAAATCACCGCCTTTTCCACTATTTCCTCCTGTGTGACTTGCTGCTTCAGCTGAAGAAGTACTATGATCAATGATCCAAATTTCATTTATGTTGTGTGCACTCACTAAGATTTGATCTAAGGCTACATTATAATCAATGGAGTTTAAGTGAATCCTATCTGAATTATCAGCAGTGGCTTTATAATTTATATTGAGTAATTGAGGATTGGTGTTTACAGCTCCAAAATCAGTTTTCGTATTATCGAAATCTTGAATTAAATGATCCCACAAATGCCATTCCCAAACTACATTCCCTCCAGTTGCTCCAGTTGGTTGAATTTCTAAAATTTGTTCGCTCCAAATAGTAGTTGGGGTCAAAAGAGGATCTCGGCCTTTTTCAATCGCCTGCGTATTCGTTTTAGATTCCCATGCAATTGCTAAAATATTTCCATTCGGTAAAGCTTTAACATCGTGGTGTTGCCAATTTGTTGCATCCGAAATGAAATAAGTCCAGATTACATTATCATTCCAATCAATTTTTTCAATTACACCTCCTTGCCCTCCTCCACCAAAAGTTTGGCTTTGTATAACACCTGTCCGCAATAATGTTCCGTCAGGTAAAAGATAACAAGACAATCCAGGATTATAAGTACTTGTCCATGATTTCATTTGGTTTCCACATTTATCAATTAAATAGGTTGTTTTACTTCCCATTGGAGCAAATAAAACAAATCCGTCATCTAAAGTTCCAGGGTTATGTTGAATAAGGCCAATCGTTGTCTGGGAATTCAAAGTTGATGCTATAAAAAAAGTTAAGCAGATATTTAGAAGAGGATTTTTCATTATTTATTATTAATAAGAAGGAGCACAAAACTAAGTAATTTTATTCTTTAAACCATTCCGAATACATCACATAATTTGAAGCGATTCGTTGCACTTCCCCTTCAAATAATTCTGGAGAAAGAGTTTTCACCTTTTTTGCAGGAACACCTGCATAAATACTCCATGCTTCCACTCGTGTGTTTTCAAGAAGAACAGCGCCAGCAGCAATTATACAATTTGATTCAATGTAGCAATTATCCATAATTATTGCTCCCATTCCAATTAAGACATTGTCTTCAATAGTGCATCCATGAACGAGTGCATTGTGCCCAATAGAAACATGGTCTCCAAGAATAACCTTCGTTTTTTCATAGGTGCAGTGTAGAACAGCGCCATCTTGAATGTTAACTTTGTTTCCAATTCGAATGGAGTTAACATCACCACGAATAACTGCAGAAAACCATACTGAACAAAGATCACCCATAATTACATCTCCGACAACAGTTGCATTTTCTGCTAAATAACAATCTTTGCCAAATTGCGGTAAAATCCCTTTACATGCTTTTATTAGCGCCATTTTTTTTGTTAGTTGATTTCTGACAAAGTTAGTTTTTTCAAGTGATTCAATTTCTTAATCAGAAATTAATTTTGACATAAAAAAAATAGCGATTTAACAAGATAAATCATTATTGCGACTTTGTTTTTATTTGTAATTTTGTCGCCGATGACTGAAAACCTTAGCCCCAAGCCTTCACAATTTAAAATATACTTGATCTTTACAAAGTTTCGGCTTTCTTTTTTAGTTATTCTTTCTGCGCTTTCGGGTTATTTATTTGCTGGAGGAACTGACCTTTTGGAAATTTTTTATTTGCTCTTAGGAGGAACATTGGTGACAGCAGCATCAAATGGAGCAAATCAAATATGGGAGCGGGATTTGGATTCCTTAATGAAACGCACTGCAAATCGTCCTTTACCAAGAGGTTGGATGAGTTTAAATGAAGCCTACCTTATTTGTATTTTTTCACTCATAATAGGCACAATTTTACTTTTATTAATTAACTGGCAAAGTTCTGCTTTGGGTTTTTTAGCTTTTGTAACTTATGTTTTCATTTATACGCCTATGAAACGTGTAAGTCCTTGGGCAGTTTTAGTAGGAGCTTTTCCAGGTGCTATTCCACCATTTTTGGGAGCAATTGCCGCAACGGATCATTTTGGCTTTCTTCCAGGAATTCTATTTTTTGTTCAGTTTACTTGGCAATTTCCTCATTTTTGGGCAATAGCATGGGTTTTATACGATGATTACAAACTTGCAGGGTTTTCTTTGCTCCCTTCAAAGTCCGGAAGATCAAAAGCATCAGCTTTTCAAATAATGGCCTATTCTTTGGCTTTGATTCCATTTAGTTTAGTGCCGTGGCTATTGGGCTGGACAGGGTCTTTGACACTTTATGTAGCAGCAGGATTGGGAATTCTTTTCTTTTTATATGCTTACAAATTATTTGTTAATTGTGAAACTGCAGATGCTCGTAAACTTATGTTCGCCTCATTTGTTTATCTTCCAATAATACAATTTGTCTACGTTTTTGATCGTGTAGAGACTATGATTCCTAAATAAAAGAAAATGAATTACGAAAAAGAAATGGATCCGATTATAAAGGAGAAAATGAAGAAAAACCTTGTTTACGTAGGTATTTTCAGTATTATAATGTTGTTTGCAGGTTTCACCTCCGCATATATTGTAACCATGGGAGATTCTTTTTGGCTGAAATATCCTTTGCCAAGTGGTTTTTGGCTAAGTACTTTATGTATTGTACTTAGTAGTTTGAGTTTTATTCTAGCAATTTCTGCTGCACGAAAAGATAAGCAGGGAAGACTTAAAAGTTTAATGGCTACAACTCTTCTTCTAGGCTTGGGATTTATTTATTTTCAATTTCAAGGGTATAACCAATTAATCGATAGCGGAATTCACCCTGTTAACAACCATGTTATTGTAACAGATGGAAGATATGGAGACTATTTTGAGGTAAAATACAAAGGAGAATTTATTGCTGTTGACGGCAATAAATTTATGATTAATGGAAAAGAACTTTCAAATGAAATCATGGCAGAATATCAAGATTTCATGTCTCAATTTGAAAAAACAGACAGACAAAATCCATTAAAAATTAATAATTCAAATAACTTTCAATTATACTTAGATAATAATCCTGTAATAATAAAAGATAAATTATTATTTCGCAATGATAGTGTTGCTTTTGAATATTTAGATGAATTGCGCTTAAGTTATTTAGCTCAAAATGTGCAAGATAAAAGAGGCGATTTTTTTGTCAGAGGAGAATTTGGAAAAGATTTTAAGTTGTATTTCAAAGGAAAAGAATTGCAATATGAGAATCGCACTTTAAAATACAAAGGGAAAATTCTTAAGCCTAATCTTCAAATTAAAGCAGCAGAAACAGCAGATGCAGCATCGTCTTTTTTATTTCTAATAAGTTTCTTGCATTTACTACATGTTTTAGTTGCACTGCTCTACCTTGTAAAGGTCTCAATTCACTCATTTTCAGGTAGATTCTCTTCAGAGAATAATCTTTCACTAAGACTTGCTGCAATTTTTTGGCATTTTCTCGGTCTTTTATGGATATATTTGCTATTGTTTTTAGTTTTTATTCATTAATTTCGCCAAAAAAAAAGAATGTCAGAACACTCAACTAAACTTGATTCCAAAACTCTCTGGGGAGGAAAGGAATCTCCATTTCAAACCAGTTATGGTAAATTAATGATGTGGTTTTTTCTTGTTTCAGATGCTTTAACCTTTAGCGGGCTTCTTATTGCTTATGGCTTTACACGTCATGACGCACAAGATGCTTGGCCAATTGGAGAAGAAACATTTAACTCAATGCCTTTCCTTGGTCATGGCTACCCGCTACTTTATGTTGCCTTAATGACCTTTATTCTAATTGTTTCTTCAGTTACAATGGTATTGGCAGTTGAATCTGGACATCGAATGAATCAAAAAGGGGTGGTTAAATGGTTAATTGCAACAATTATTGGGGGTGGTTTTTTCGTGGGTTCACAAGCATGGGAATGGAGCCATTTTATTCACGGATCTGAATTTGGAAAAATAGAATTACCCGATGGTTCTCAAGCAATTGTAAAAGGTCATTTTGGAGAACTTGAGAATTTTACAGTTATTGAAGCAGGCATGCATCATAAAAAAGGTGCTGTGATTAAAGAAGAATTATTACATGAATTCCAACATGCTGCAGCAAATGGAAAGATAAAAGACGGAACAATTCGTCTACACGATGGTTCTCTTGCAAAAATAAATAAGGAAGAAGATCATGAAATGAAATTAATCATTAAACGTGATGGCTCAAAAAATAAAGTAGGTGATACTCCAATTTTAGGGAAGGCAGCAGAGAAAATATATTATGATGCAGTTTATGCAGGAGAAAAAAATCGTGTAATTTACGGAGCTAATCTCGAACAGAATGAATATGGACCTCAACAATATGGACAATTCTTTTTCTTTATTACAGGATTCCATGGCTTTCACGTTTTTTCTGGTGTAATCATTAATATAATTATTTTACTTGGTGTAATTTCCGGTACATACCAAAAGAGAGGTCATTATGAAATGGTTGAAAAAACTGGATTGTATTGGCACTTCGTAGATTTAGTTTGGGTATTTGTATTTACCTTCTTTTACTTGGTTTAATTTTAAACACATACACTCATGGAAAGAGATGATTTAATTGAATATTCTTTACACGCACATCATTCTGAAGAAAAAGGAAA
>RFSL01000041.1 GCA_009923965.1 Flavobacteriia bacterium
ATTAAACCTTACTAAATCTTCAATGGCCGGTGACTTTGCACGATCTTTAGAGAGCCCTCAAACAGTTGCTGGATTTGCATATTCTATAATAAAAGATAAATTATCGAAAGATTACTATCAAAGGTATCTTCAACGATTAGACTCAGTTTCAAAAGAAGATGTTTTAGCAATGAGTAAGAAATATTTTACTTCAACTAATTGCAACATAGTTGTTGTTGGAAATGAAGAGATTATTGAAAGCTTAAAGAAATTTGATTCAGATGGAAAAATTGAATTTCTAGATGCCTTTGCTGAAGAAGTAAAAGATATAAAACCAGCAACAATTTCTAAAGACGAATTAATTGATAAATACCTTTTTGCAGTAAGTTTAACAAGTAATAAAAAAGAACTTGCTAAAAAAGTAAAAAAGGTAAAATCCTATGAACGTGTTATTGACATGACATCTCCTCAGATTCCTATTCCCTTGAAAATGACAGAATATTTTGTGTCTCCAACTACGGAAGCGCAAAAAATGGAAGGTCAAGGAATGGTATTTCAAAAGACTTTTTGTGATGGTAATTCAGGTTTTAAATTTGATATGCAAAGTGGCAAAAAAGATATGACTGCAGACGAATTAGCATCCAAGAAGAAGTCAAGTGGTTTATTTCCAGAAATGAATTATATAACAAATGGAACAAACTATGAATTAACAGGAATTGAAAACGATAATGGCAATGAATACTATGTTTTAAAGTTGATAGATGGTGAAAATGTAAGCTATGACTATTATAATACAACTACTTATTTAAAGGAAAAAAGTATTTCAATACAAAAAGCTGGAGAAGAAACAAATGAGTCAACTACCACATACAACGATTACAAGAATGTATCGGGGATTCTATTTCCGCATAGTTTAACTATCTCTGTTGGACCAATGAATTTAATTGGAAAGGTTTCTAAAATGGAACTAAATGGTAAAATTGATTTAAAAAGTTTGAAAGAATAAAACAAGTTTCTTTATTCAACAATAATTGAAAATTCTTTTTTAAGCTCAAACTTTCCTATTTCAAACAAGGGAAGTTTTTCAGCCTCAAATAATTTACATACTTCACCTTTAAAGTCAGGATGAACAGAGAATAAAAGTCCACCATTTGTCTGTGGATCACACAAGGTCAGCAACATTTCTCCTGAAATTCCGCTGACATCAGCACCATACATTTTCCAATTACGCATTGTGTTATCAGGATAAACCCATTGCTTTGCAAGTTCTGCCGCGCCAGTCAAAAGTGGAATATTTTTATTCTTTATGATGGCAGAGATTCTTCCATTATCTGTCATTTCAATTAAATGCCCCAATAAACCAAAGCCAGTTATATCAGTCATTGCAGAAACAGAAGGAAAGTCAGCTAATTTCTCTCCCATGAAATTTAATTGACACATACTCTCAGTTAGGATTTCTGAAAAATGAGCACTTTCTAATCCACGCTTTATAGCGGTAGATAATATTCCAGTTCCAATAGCTTTAGTAATAAATATAATATCTTCAGCTTGTGCAGTATTGTTCTTCTTTATCTTATTTTTAGAAACAATTCCATTTACAGCTAAGCCAAATATTGGCTCATTATTTTCAATTGAATGACCTCCAGCGAGCGAAATTCCAGCAAGACGGCAAGTTTCTGTTGCACCTTTTAATACTTCAGTAGCAATAGCAATTGGCAATTTTGAACTTGGCCAGCCAAGAATACTCAATGCTAAGATTGGTTTTCCACCCATAGCATAAACATCACTGATTGCATTTGCTGCGGCAATTCTTCCAAAGTCGTAGGGAGAATCTACAATAGGTGTGAAAAAATCTGTTGTACTTATTAAACAAAGGTCCTCGTTTAATAAATAAACTGCCGCATCATCAGAACTTGAATTACCAACTAATAGCTGCTCTGTATTTACTGCATTGACTCCTTTTAACAGCTCTTTTAACTCTTGAGGTGGAATTTTACAACCACAGCCGCCACCATTGGTGAATTCAGTTAATTTTATTGTGTTATTTTCCATTGCTTAATTCAAAAAGGTGTTTTGCAATTTGAGAATTGTTTTTCGATTTACATTCTATCTGAAATTTCTTCCCCAATGGATGGATTTCCTTTTGATAGGTATAAGTCTTGTCATAGTAAATTAAAGCTATTGAAAAAGCTTCTCGAAGCTCCCCTATTTCTATATGATTAATTGCTTTTTTTGCATGTTGAGGTCCAAGGCGCTTAGAAATTCGGTCCATACAAAATTGTAAATCTTCTTTTGAAAAAGCACCATAATCTTCCATAATTTGATCTAAACGCAGTTCAAAGGTCTTGTCAAGAAAATAATGTGGTGCTTGACGCATTTGATTCCAAATTCCTTCTGGGATAATTCTAGCACCAACCGTTCTACTTTCATCTTCAACCCAACAATTCTTTTTATTTGTTCTAATTAGTTGGAAGGAAAGATTATTTTCAAATTGTTCCTGGCTGGGCTGCTTTCCCCGACCTAAAGCTCCAAAAGAAGAACCCCGATGATTTGCCAAACCCTCTAGATCTATTATTGCCATAGCTTTTTTATCTAACTCATGCAAAATATGTGTTTTCCCACTTCCAGTCATTCCCCCAAGAATAGAAAAGTTATAGTTTACCTCAAAAGATTTTAAAACTTGCTGTCTGTAAGACTTGTAACCTCCTTTAATTATAGTGACTTTTAAACCAAAAAATTCCAATAGATAAGCAAAAAAGGAACTTCTCATTCCTCCTCGCCAACAATGAACAACTATATTTTCTTTGTATTCTACTAATTTAACAGCTTGTTTTAAGCGCTTGCTTAAATGAGGACCAGTTAACTCTAAACCTTTTAAAATAGCGTGTTTCTGCCCTGCTTGTTTAAAGGTAGTTCCAACAATTTTTCGTTCTTCTGTGTTTAAAATAGGAATGTTTACAGCACCAGGAATATGCCCTTTATCGAATTCAATTTCGCTTCTAACATCAATGATGAATGATGTATCTAATAAATCCCAGGAGAATGCAATGCTTCCCATTTTTACTTAAAATTATGCTGATTTTCTTATAAACTGAATAGAAATAGCGTTAAAAATCTCCGCTTGTTCAATGTTTACTACGTGTCCGCAATTTGGAACGACATTTAATTCAATGCGCGGATTTAAATCCACAATAGCTTTTACAGGCTCGAGAAACATGTGATCCTCACTACCCATTATATAAATAGTAGGTTTATTATTACTTTCATGTTCCACAAGATTAAGGTAAGTTGTTAATCTGGCAGTTAATTTAAACCAGCGATTAAATTCCTTTGTCATAAGTTTTTTTGCCTCATTAATAAACAAGACTCGAGATGTCTTATGGTTCTTTTTAGGCATGATAATTCTTGCTAGCAAAGCATATAAAGTCATGTAAGGCAGAAAAGGATTAAGTATTCTACCAATTCGTAAAAGCAACCTCGACTTAATATTTAAGCGTGTAATTGCTCCAGAGAAAATCATTGACTTAACAATACTTGGTTTTAGGGCAAAAATTTGGTAAATTATAATTGTCCCTAAAGAAACACCGATAAAATGTGCTGAAGCTATTTTATTAAATTCTACAACCTCAATTACATCTTGTGCAATCATTTCAAAAGAGTAATTTTTGGAAGTTTTTAAATCTTTTGATTTTCCGTGACCTCTTAAATCAATTAGCAATAGATTAAAATTTTCAGAATAGGCCTTAACTTGCTTATGCCAAATACTTGAGCTACCACCTGCACCATGGATGAAAACACACCATTCTTTACTATTTGTATTAAGTATTTTTTTAAAATATAGCATATGCAATATTAAGCAAAAAAAAGGACACTCAAAATGAGTGCCCTTTTCAGTTTAAAAATTTATTGTATTACTTTTTCTCATTTACTTCTTCAAAATCGACATCTGTAACTTCATCTTGTGGATTTGTTTCAGCACCTGAATCTGAGGAGTTTCCAGCATCTTGACCTCCCTGAGGATTTGCTGCATTATACATATCTTGAGAAGCTGCTTGGAATATCGTATTTAATTTCTCCATTGCAGGCTCAAGATTTTCGATGTTACGCGCTTCAAACTCCTTTTTCAATTCAGCTAAAGCATCCTCGATAGGTTGTTTTTTATCTACTGGAATCTTATCTCCGTATTCTTTCAATTGACGCTCTGTTTGAAATATCGCAGAATCTACTTTGTTAATCAATTCAACTTCTTCACGTTTTTTATTGTCTGATTGAGCATTTGCTTCTGCTTCTGCTTTCATACGCTTAATTTCTTCGTCAGATAGTCCAGAAGAAGCTTCAATCTTAATTGATTGCTCTTTTCCTGTTCCTTTATCTTTTGCAGAAATGTTCATTATTCCATTTGCATCAATATCAAATGTTACTTCGATTTGAGGAACGCCTCTTTGTGCTGGTGGAATATCTGTTAATTGAAAGCGACCTAAAGTTTTGTTATCATTTGCCATCGGTCGTTCTCCCTGTAAAACATGTATGTCTACACTTGGTTGATTATCCGAAGCCGTTGAAAACGTTTCAGACTTCTTTGTAGGAATTGTTGTATTTGCATCAATAAGCTTTGTTAAAACTCCACCCATTGTTTCAATACCAAGTGATAAAGGAATAACATCTAACAACAATACATCTTTTACATCACCAGATAAAACTCCACCTTGAATTGCAGCACCTACCGCAACAACTTCATCGGGATTAACACCCTTAGAAGGTGCTTTTCCAAAAAAGCGTTCAACAGCATCTTGTATGATTGGAATTCGTGTTGATCCACCAACTAAAATTACTTCGTTGATGTCTTTTGGCGTTAATCCTGCATTCTTTAATGCTTTACGACATGGTTTGATAGTACGTTCAACTATTTCAGAAATCAATTGCTCAAATTTAGAACGCTGTAAAGTGCGTACTAAGTGCTTTGGAATTCCATTTACAGGCATAATATACGGTAAGTTAATTTCTGTAGATGTTGTTGACGACAATTCAATTTTAGCTTTTTCAGCAGCTTCTTTTAATCGTTGTAATGACATTGGATCTTGACGTAAATCAACACCCTCATCTGACTTAAATTCATCTGCTAGCCATTGAATAATCGCATCATCTACATCATCTCCACCTAAATGTGTATCACCATCAGTAGAAAGAACTTCGAAAACACCATCTCCTAATTCTAAGATAGAAACATCATGTGTTCCACCACCAAAGTCAAAAACAACTATTTTTTGATCGATACCTTTTTTATCTAAACCATAAGCCAAAGCAGCTGCAGTTGGCTCATTGATGATTCTTTTAATTGTTAATCCAGCAATTTCTCCAGCTTCTTTCGTTGCCTGTCGTTGTGCATCGTTAAAATAAGCAGGAACTGTTACAACAGCTTCTGTTACCTCTTGCCCTAAATAATCTTCAGCAGTCTTCTTCATTTTCTGAAGAATCATCGCAGAAATTTCTTGCGGCGAATAAAGACGATCATCTATTTTAACTCGCGGTGTATTATTATCTCCTTTTACTACAGTATAAGGTACACGACCTATTTCTTTTTTACATTCATCAAAACTAGACCCCATCATTCGCTTTATAGACGAAATTGTTTTCTCTGGATTTGTAATTGCTTGACGTTTTGCTGGATCTCCAACTTTTCGTTCACCGCCTTCTACAAATGCAACAACTGAAGGAGTTGTTCTTTTACCTTCTGAGTTCGATATAACTACCGGCTCATTTCCTTCCATAACTGAAACACATGAATTTGTTGTGCCTAAGTCGATTCCTATTATTTTTCCCATTTTTAAATTAATTTTTCAATTTTTACAATTTCACATTTTCAATTTATATGCCACAGCAATTTTATGCGAGAAAAATGACAAATTGATCTAATCAGTAATAAATAAAGTGTCTTTTTGTCAGTCTATGTGACATTATTCGATTATAAACCGAATGATTTTGTTAATTGAAGGGACTTTTAAATAATACATTCCTGGAAGACAGGAAGATGAAGTTTTTATTAATTGTGAATTATTTAACTCAAATCCATTAATTGCTTGTCCCAACTGATTGTAAACAAAAATCTGCTTATCTGGAACTGGAGTTGAAATAAAAATCAAATCTCCAGCTTTTAAACTTGTTGGATAGACATAAAAATTACTTGTGTTTTCTGGTAATTCAGCTTGATATTCTTCTAAACGGACAACACCACTATTATAGGTCCCCAACCATTTTACAGTAGTTGATTCGCTAGCAATTGAAAGAATATGATTTTCAGGTAAATCAGTATTTTCTGTCGAATATTCCAGCCAATTATCACCATTTTTAATAAGAACTCCATAAGAATCTGTACCCATAAATATTCTTTCAATTGCATCTATAGCGATTGCATTTATACCATTTGTTGGCATAGGTGAATTACTCATGTTAAAGCGCAGCCATGGCCCTCCAAATCCTTGATCATACACCAAACCCTGAGCTGGAGTAGCAAACCAAGGGTGATTTGTAGCATCTACAACTATTCCAAGAGCGGAATTATCAGGAAGACCAGATTGAACAATACTAAGAAGTGTGAGTTGATTGTCAGACGAAAAATAATTTAAACCGCCATTAATCGTTCCTATAAATTTTTCATTTTGCTGACCAATTGCAATCGCAGTGATATTATTTGTGAGTAAATTATGACTAAGGACATTCCAAGTATACCAATTCACACGATCAAACATTGCAATTCCTTCTGAGGTAGCACACCATATATTATTTTGAGTGTCTATTGCAATGCCTCTAACTAAATAATCTAGTAAGCCCGAGTTTATTGGATTGTAATTCTCCCAATTTAATCCATCAAAAGAATACAAACCACCTTGCATTGTTCCAACCCAAACTAAGGTGTCATTTTCGATACAAAGAGCACGAATATTATCATCTAGAAGTGGTGAATTTTCTGAAGTATAAACAACCCAATTTACACCATCAAATCTCGCAAGGCCATTATCAGTTCCAATCCATTTAAATTGATTTTGAATTGCAATACAACGAACGGTATTAAATGGTAGGGGAGAATTTGAACTAGAATAAGTCGTTATTACAGGCTGCCCATAAATAAAAAAGCTCCCAGAACATAAAAGTACTGAGAGCCAATGATAAAAACAATTCATTAATCTTTTATAAAACGTTTAGTGTATGTTTTTCCTTCAAAAGTAAGATTTAAAAGATAAACTCCTTTCGAGAAATTTTTCATGTCAATCGCTTGTTTCACAAAGCCCGTTAAATTATTCAATGACTGAGAGAGAACTGTTTTTCCTACAATATCAATGACGTCAATATTTACATCTGTGCCTTTTTTAGCATTAAAATTTACTTCAAATTGACCATTATTAGGATTAGGATAAAGTGAAATGGAATTTTTAAATGCTACGTCTTCACCCAAAGCTGCACATGA
>RFSL01000042.1 GCA_009923965.1 Flavobacteriia bacterium
GTTTTTGGGAGATTATCGATAAAATTATTTTCAGGTTTAAACCACAAGTTTTATTTTATTTCTAGTCACTTAATTATTTAAAAATGTTCCTTATGAATAATAAAATATCTCTTCTATTTCTTCTAATTTTTATTTCACTTTCATCATTTGCGCAAAATTTTTATGACAGAGCGACTATTCAAACCATAGAAATTTTCTTCTCTGCAGCAAATTGGGATGCGCAGTTGGATGCTGCAGTTGCATCAGATGCATACATTATTGCAGATTCTGCCCGCATAAATGGTATTACCTTAGATAGCGTTGGAGTAAAATACAAAGGAAACTCATCCTATAATGCAAATAATAATAAAAACCCTATTCACATTGAGTTAGACTATATTAAAGGAAGTCAAGATTACCAAGGTTATACGGATGTAAAGCTTCAAAATGGTTACCAGGATCCATCAATGATTCGCGAGGTTTTGTCGTATGCAATTTTAGAACAATTTATGGATTGCTCAAAAGCAAATTTTGCAAATGTTTATATCAATGGAACACTTAGAGGACTTTATTCAAATGCTGAGAGTATTAACAAAAAATTTAATGGTGATCATTATTATTTAAGTAATGATTCTTTTTTTAAGTGTAATCCTACTGGTGGCGCAGGACCTGGAACTACTGCAAGTCCAGATTTAAAATATATCAATGCAGACAGTAGTTCTTATTTCTCTTCTTATGAATTAAAATCAGATTTTGGTTGGACTCGCTTAGTAGATTTAATCAACACGCTTAATAATAATGTCAGCTTGTTAGAAAGTAAGTTAGATGTAGATCGCGCACTATGGATGTTAGCTTTTAATAATGTTTTAGTTAATTTAGATTCTTACAGTGGTGCTTTCCGGCAAAATTATTATTTATCTTGGGATTTAAACAATCGTTTTGTTCCAACAGTTTGGGATTTAAACATGAGTTTCGCTGGTTTTCCCGGAGGAACGGGCTCAGGAGCATATACTGCAACAACCTTAGATCCAATGTCTAATAGTACTTCCGCAATTCATCCATTGATTGTAAAACTGATGGCAAATCCAATGTACAAAAGAATGTATTTGGCACATATTCGAACTATTGTACAAGAGATTTTTATTTCTCAAGAATACTTAACAACAGCAAACAGTATTAGAACAACTATTGATGCTGCCGTTCAAGCAGATCCATATAAGTTTTTCACGTATGCTCAATATCAAACTAGTTTAACAACTGCTGTAACAGGTGGAGGAATGGGCGGAGGATCTACAATCCCAGGAATTCAAGCTTTAATGGATGCAAGAGCTACATATTTCAGCACAAACTCAAATTATTTACTTGCTGCACCTTTAATTTCATCATTTGGAGCGAGTAATACTTCTCCTAATTTTAATCAATCAATCTATATTACAGCAACTTGTGTAAATGAATCATCCGTTTATTTAGGTTACCGTTTGAACCATCAATTAAAATTTAACCGTGTTCAAATGTTTGACGATGGTCAACATGGAGATGGCGCAGCTGGTGACCATATTTTTGGTTTTCAAGTTACTTTAAGTGGCACAGCTTTCGAGTATTATATTTATGCTGAAAATTCAAATGCAGGATTGTTTAGTCCAACAAGAGCAGAGCATGAATACCACTCAATTCAAATAAACTTTCCTTTTTGCACAAATGGAAATGTCGTAATCAATGAAATTGTCTCTAGTAATTCTTCTTCATTATATGATTCAAACGGAGAAAGTGATGATTGGATAGAATTATACAATACAACATCTTCAGCAATAAACTTATCGGGAATGTACCTTTCTGATGATGCAATAAATCTTACACTTTGGCCATTTCCACTTGGAACGATAATTCCTGCAAATTCCTATTTAATTGTTTGGTGTGATGATGATTTAGAGCAGTCAGGCTTGCATACAAACTTTAAACTAAGTTCATTGGGTGATCTTTTAATATTTGGAAATGGAGCTATTGCATACAATCAAGTTGCTTTTGGAATTCAATCAACTGATATAGCTTATGCAAGATGCCCGGATGGAGGAGCGAGTTTTAACTTGGTGAATCCTACACCAAATGCAAATAATAATTGTATGGCAGGTTCGAATGAATTGGAAAACTCTTTTGAACTTTCCTTGTTTCCAAATCCAGTTAATGAAACATTAACAATACAAATTTCAGATTCTAAGATATATGAAATCAATATTTATGATTTACAAGGAAGGATTGTCCTTGAAAAACAATTTTTTTCAAATCTAAACACGGTTTCAACATCAGCTTGGAATAATGGTATTTATCAAGTAAAAATTACAGATTTTGAGGGTAAATCGATTAACAAAGCGCTTGTAAAAATCTCAAAGTAAGATTCACTTACTCTTTTTACTAGTATATAAGTAGTTGAGAATTTTCACATCCACTTCACTTAAGGACAAAGATCTTCGCTCCATCATGTTATTAGCTGCCTCGATGGCTTTATCAAACTTAAACTCAACAAATGGTTGACTAAATCCCCATGAAAATGAAGGTGTAAATTTTGGTGGAAAATCAGCGCCAAATACAGTCGCAGAAACTCCAACTACAGATGCGGTATTAAACAATGTATTTATAGCACTTTTTGAATGATCACCCATAAAAAGGCCCAAAAATTGTTGCTTTGTTTCAACTTCAGCTAACTTTTCGTAGGAGTAAGAAGAAATTTCGCCATAATTATTTTTAAGATTGGAAGAATTTGTTCCAGCTCCTAAATTGCACCATTCTCCAATTACAGAATTCCCAATAAAACCATCGTGACCTTTGTTTGAAAATGACTGAAAAATCACATTGCTAATTTCTCCGCCAATTTTACAATGAGGACCAATTGTAGAAGCGCCATAAACCTTTGTGCCGAGTTTTAAGGTACTGTTGTCACAAAGCGCAAAAGGACCGCGAATTAAAGATCCCTCCATTATTTCAGCATTATGACCAATGTAAATCGGACCAGTTGTTGTATTTAGAATTGCTCCTTCAATGATTGCACCTTCTTCAATAAAAATAAATTTAGAATCTCCAATTAGTGTATTTGTTTTTGAAATTTTTTGAGATTTCCTATTATTTGTTAGCAAATCAAAGTCCTGTATTAAAACTTCTTCATTCATTAGGAATAAATCCCATCGTTCTTTAATAATTATTGGTGCTTCACCTTTGAATTGCAGTTTATTTTTTCCGTCTCCACGTTTTGCAATCCATTGTTTATCTAAGAATAAAGTTGAATTATCTTCTAAATTAAAAACTGCAGCGGCAATCTCTTCATTTGGTATAACTGAGGCATTTACTTGAATTGCATCGGTAAGTTGAATGAATTTTTCCTGTAAATATTTTTCAGTGGTAAAGCCGATTTCAACTTCTGGAATGTACATTTTCCAGCGCTCATTATTACAAAGAATTCCCATGCGTAGATTGCCAAGAGGACGAGTTAAAGTCAAAGGCGCAAAGCGAAGGTGTAATTTATTATCGTCAAGATTTATTTTCATAATCAATTCGATTTTTTTGAGGTGAAAAATGAACTTAGGTACAAAAATACAAAAGTTAATGCTCCGTTGATAATCAACATCTCATATCCGAATTTATAAGCTCCAAAGAGATTTGCAGAAAATTTATCCAGATAGAAGCAAAGAAAAGGAATCAGAACACAGATAAATGGAACTAAAATCGCTTTAGGATTTCTTTTAGTGAAAATACCAAAAGCAAATAATCCAAGTAATGGACCATAAGTATAACTTGCAATTTTTAAAATAAGTGAAATTAAATCTGTCCCTGGATTTGCAGTAACATACATTTTTGTCAATAGAATAATAATTAAGAATAATAGTGAAAAGCCAATATGAACGATTAATTTTAATTTTTGTCTTTGTTTTTCTTCTCGCTTGTTGAAATTTAAAAAGTCGATGCAAAAGCCAGTAGTTAATGCCGCTAGAGCGCTGTCTGCAGATGCATAAGATGATGCTGTTATTCCTAGTAAAAAGAAAACGCCAGCTATTTTTCCGAAATTATTAAGAGCCAAGGTAGGAAATACATGGTCTGTAATAACTTTTCCATCGTTCATTGGTAATTCTATACCTTTTGAATTAGAATAAACGTACAAGGCGCCACCAAGTAATAAAAACAGAAAATTGGTAAATACTAAAATCGTCGTGAATGAATACATGTTCTTCTGAGCATCACCAATTGTCTTGCAGGTAAGATTTTTTTGCATCAAATCCTGGTCTAAGCCGGTCATTGCAATTGCCAAGAACATGCCACCAAAAAAGTGCTTTGGAAAATAGTTTTTTGCCATAGGATCATCAAAGAAAAATACCTGTGACATACTGCCGCCGCTCGAAGTTTTTGAGGCGCTAATCTTTTCAAATAAACCAAAAAAGTCAAGATTTAAAGCTTGTGAGATAATAATTGTACAGATAACAACGGAGCTGATTAGAAAAACAGTTTGAAATGTATCTGTATAGACTATTGTTTTAATTCCACCTTTGAAGGTGTAAACCCAAATTAAAGCGATTGTTATAACTGCCGTTAACCAGTAAGGAACTCCAAGATCATCAAACAAAAATAACTGTAAAACAATCGTTGCTAAATAAAGTCGAATCGCTGAACCAAGTGTGCGAGATAAAATAAAAAAACTTGCTCCCGTCTTGTAGCTTATTATACCGAAACGTTTTTCTAAAAATTCATAAATCGATGTGACATTTAATTTGTAATACAAAGGCATTAGGACTTGTGCAATAACAATGTATCCAAGTACGTAGCCTAAAACTACTTGAAAATAGCCCATTCCATCGTTCATGACTTGCCCAGGAACTGAAATGAATGTTACTCCAGAAAGTGAGGCACCAATCATTCCAAAAGCTACAAGATACCAAGGACTTTGTCGGTTTCCAGTGAAGAAAGTTTCACTTGTAGCATTTTTTGATGTAAAATGGGCAATAAGAATCAGAACAATAAAATAGCTCGATAAAACTAAAAAAATTAAAGTAGTCGACATTTGTATAATTTGAATGTAAAAATAAAGAAAGGAATTCATCTATTTTCAAAGATTGTAGCTTTCTTCAACATCTAACTTTATATTTGTAAAAAATAAAAGATAATGGGCCCAATTTTTTTTCTTGCAATTTTAGGTTTTACATCTATTTCAATCATTATAATCGTCTATTTATTTTTAAAGAGGCAAAGTCAAAAAGAACAAGTCAATTTAGAAGTTGAATTAAAGAAACAAAGACAAGAATTCTTTCTGCCAAATAGGGTAGATGCCTATGAGCGTGCTATATTATTAATGGAACGCTTGCATCCAAATTCCTTGGTGATGCGTTTGAATAACCCAAGTTTACCTGCGAAAATAATGCATGCTGAATTTTTAAAAACTATTCGCGAAGAATTTGATCACAATATTACACAGCAGCTTTTTATTTCTTCAATAGCGTGGAAACTACTCAGAGATTCTAAAGAAGAGCTTGTGAAATTAATTAATCTAGCTGCAAGTCAGGTTCAAGAGAATGCTACAGCAATTGAGTTATCAGCTAAAATATTTGAACTCGTTGCACAATTAGAAAAATTGCCTTCAGAAGTAGCTACTGAATTTTTGAAAAAGGAATTTCAAGAATTATTTTAGACGGCTTTATTCTTATTCTTTTTTGCTTTAATAAATTCAATAAGCATTGGTAAAACAGATAGAAATATAATTCCGAGGCAAACTAAATCTATGTGTTTCCTTATCCATTCAACTTCTCCAAGAAGATAACCTGCAATTGTTAAACTGAAAACCCACAAGAACCCTCCAAATAAATCATAAATGAAAAACCGATTGTAATTCATTTTACCAATTCCTGCTGCAAAAGGTGCAAATGTGCGAACAAAAGGAACAAAGCGTGCCATTATAATTGCCTTTATACCATTTTTAGCAAAAAATAATTCTGTTTGCTCGAGGTGTTTTTTATTGACGATTGGTTTATCTCTAAATTTTAATTGAAATACCTTCAAACCAATTTTTCTACCAATCCAATAATTACAATTATCTCCTAAAACTGCTGCAATAATTAACAAAAACAGTAAGTATGCTAAATCTAATTCTCCTGAAGCAGCAAATATGCCTGCAGTAAATAAAAGAGAATCTCCGGGTAGAAAGGGCATTGCTACCAGTCCAGTTTCGATAAAAATTACTAAAAATAAAATGATATAAATTGCAGAAGAATAGTTTTCAAAAAACCATTTAAAGTCTAATTTTATAATGTGCTGAAATACTTCTAAAAGTTCGTTAAAAAAACCCATATTAATCTAGTTTTAAAGAAGTGTCGACTGTTTCTATCCACGCAAGAATCCCACCATTCATAACAAAAATCTCGTTTATCAAACCCTCTGTTGTGATTAAATTTGCAAGCGCTTCAGCTCTTTTTCCCGAACGACACATTAAAACAGTTTTTTTTGTGAGGTCTAATTCGGAAATACGCGCAGTAAAATCTGCCATTGGAATGTGTTTGCTTGAAATATTTGCAATTTCAAACTCGTAAAGTTCTCGAATATCAATTATTTCAATTTGATTGTTATTTATGCCGATTTGGCATTCTTGAGGGCTAATTAAAAGCATATTTTTTTCGTAAATATAACAATTGAATTTATTTTTTAGTGAAATATTTTCCTTCTTTTTCAAGGTAAAAAAAGGTGTGGATTAGTTTATTTGTAGCTTTAATTTTAGGTTCATAGGTGTTTACGTCACTAGACTCCGGAGGACTTTCAATGCTGCCCTCGTAAATTAAAATGTCTTTCACGTTTGAATATTGCCCAATTGCAGAAAATTGAATTGAATAAGCTTCTACATTTTCATTTCCTAAGCCATCAAAGTTCTTCCATTGAAAAATACGTCTGGGAGTATGATTGGATATAGTGTAAATATCTTTGAAACTAGCGTTTCGAATTCTAAAATCAATTAAAACATCTTTGAAATCTCCTGAAGTAATATTTTTAAATGCCACTTTTAAAGGAGCTAAAGGAGAAGATGGAATGGCAATTGGAGGAGAAATTAAATCTAAACCACCAGCGAAATAAAAGATATAATTGTAATTACCCATAAATCCAAGTTCTGCTCTTTTTGCAGGATTAGGTGATTTATTTGCTTCAATTAAAGCAAATTCCATTCGATTAACTGTTATGATTGCATCAATTTTTTCATCATTGTCTAAATGTTCTTTGTAAATTTTAAAAGTAAATTTTTCTGAATTTGGAATTCGTAATTGTAATTTAATATGCTCTTTAGCATAAGCATCTAAATTTTTGTATTTTTTGGCTTTTAC
>RFSL01000043.1 GCA_009923965.1 Flavobacteriia bacterium
GATTATAATTTTACATATAATTCTCACCATGCAACAAATTTATCACTTGACCATTCCCTAGAGTTATTAGAAATAGAAATCAATTATTATTGGATTAAAGTAACTGAAGCAGTTAAGAATCGCCCAATTTATTTTGATCAATTTGATGGTATATGGATTGCTCCTGGTCCTTTTCAAAACATATTTTTCCTAAATGGGATTTTTAAAATACTAATTGAGAAATCTATTCCAACATTAATTACAGGTGAATCTTTCAAATTGTTTATCGAATTTCTAGTTGCCATTAATCAATTAAATACTCAAGGAGAAAAATTAATTTCTGAAAATTTAGTAGCGGGAAGTCAATTTGAGAGGGTGAGTATTTTTCCACAAACAAGCGAGTATCAAAAAATGTATGAGAATTTTAGTTCGATTGAATTAACTTCTTCTCGTTTTAGTTTATACCCACAATTGATTGAACATTTAAAAGGAGAATTTATTGAAATTCATGCAATAAATCAATTTGATGATCCTGAAATCATTAGTTTAGTAAACCATCCGTTTTTTCTAGCTAGTGCTTTTTGCCCCCAAATTTCGTCAACTCGAGATATTCCACATCCGATTATCTTTAAATTTTTGAAGATGACAATTGAGAAAAATTCAGCATCAAAGCTTGTAAATTAGACTTCTTTTAATTCATCTATTTCAGAATAATAAATAAAAATTCTGGCTTTTCGGTCATACATACTTTCAACGATACTTTGGTATGTTTCAAGTTGCAGTTGGTGCTCTTTATTTTCCTTCCCAGTTTTAAAATCTAAAATTATTATTTCCTTTTCCTTCACAATAATTTTATCTGGTCGTTTAGATAATCCTTCAGCAAACAAGATTAATTCTTCATTAATTATTTCAATGGCTCCTTCAAACAAATGGATTTTCTTAGAGTGCTCAAAAAATGTTCGTGCAGTAGCTATTAATTTTCCACTAAATGCACTGTCAATTTCACCTTTTGTTATTAAATTCTCAATTGTTATTTCTAGAGAGTCAATAGTTTCGCATTTTGACATCAACAAGTGGAAATAATTTCCAAATAGCTGTTCTTCTAATTGTTCACCCTCTCTTTTTTGTTTTTTGAAAACAATATCGGGATACCATAAGCGATCTTTTAATTCAAATGGAAGGTAGAAAAACTCTTCCTTTTTTTCTTCTTGATTCTCTCTTTTCTTTTCTTCCCCTGCAAGGTATCTTAGGGCTCCATTTTCTAGACTTGTACAATTCATTTTTTCTAATGCAAGGTGCAAAACGCTTCCTAATTGATTTTTTTTAAAATAATTCAATGCGTAGAGTCGCTCAATTGGCCTTGTCAAACCAACATAAGCTAGGTTAAGTTTATCAAGAAATGTAAGCTCTTTTTCGTTTAGACTAAAAGCTGCAATCTCAGGAATAATGCTATTAGGACTTGCATTTCCATAAATTAATTTACCGCTGGCTTCCACAAGGAATTTTGAACTTTGATGAATTGAAGTATTAAAGTCTAATTTTGGTATAATGACTACAGGAAACTCAAGTCCTTTTGATTTATGAACAGTCATTATTTTTATTGCAGCATCCGCTTCAGGCATTTGCAGTGCTATTTTTGCTTTATTTTCTTTGTAATATTCTAGGAAGTAGCCAATATCTGCTTGCCTTAAAATTTGATAATTAAAAACAACATCAATAAAATGATGAACATATGGTTCTTGCGTTTCTTTCCAATCCATCATTTTTAAAAACTTTAAGCATAAATCGTAGAGATTTTCATAGGGAGTGTAAAATTCTTCTTCACTTTCAAAATGCTCACTCAAGAAAAGTTTGTCTTTAAAGATTCTCCTTGTTTTTCCACTGCTATCAATAATACTTTCAAAGTAGGATAGGTATTTTTCTGTGCTCCCCTTTTTTGCAATTCTAAAATACAATTCTGCAAATCTTCGAGCCTCTGTTTCTTGTGATGGCCGAGCTCGTCTTTTAAAATAAGACACCATTAACTGAACTTTAGCATCTCCAGAAATTAAAAGTGAATCAAGAGAAACCACTTTGTATTTTAGATCTGTTAATGCTCGTGCAAAAAAATTGCCGGTGTCATTTTTCTCAGTTAATATGCAGATGTCTCCAAAGGAAAAACCATCTTCTTTACATTTTTCAATGCGCGTAACAATTTCGTCAACTAAATCTTCTAATTTAATTTTTTGTTCAAGTGATATTATTTCTACAAATCCTTGTTTTTTTGATTGTGGATTTTGACATACTGTAGCATAATATCGTTGCGCATTTTCCTTCAGAAAATCATGTAAATTTGTAAATAAAGCATTGTTAAAGTTGACAATTTCACTCGCTGATCGATAATTATTTAGTATGTCTTGCTTGACACCGAGGGCATTAAAATACTTAGAGGTTTTAGTTAATCTCGCATTATTTTCAGGGTTGTAAATTTCGGGTAAGGCAATAAATTGATCTGCAATTCCATTATTGAATCGGTAAATTGATTGCTTTGCATCTCCAACAATAAGATTTTTTCGTTTATTGGAAATAGATTCATGAACTAAGGGGATGAGGTTTAACCACTGAAGTCTTGAGGTATCTTGAAATTCGTCGAGTAAGAAATGCTCCAATCGTGTCCCTAATCGCTCGTAGATATATGGTGCATCTTCGTCTTGTACAAGTGAACCAATTAATTTATTAAACTCTGAAATTCTAATAATTTGCTCGCTATTTTTCAAGTCATTTAATGCTTCGGAAACAAATTGAAGTAATGCGATGTTATAAAAGTTGGCTCGAAATTTTTTAAGTAAAAGTATCTGAGGTTGAAGATCTAAGAAGAGTTCATTTAATGCAAGTAATTTTTCTCTTAATTCTGTTGGAAAAAACTTTTTCTCAGAAGGTTCTTTACAATGATTTAGAATTGTATCTGTAAAAAGTTCTCCATTGGATTTTTTTTCGGGGAAATCAGATAATTTAGTAAGCTGCATAAAACTATTATAGCTATTAGATTTTCCGGGCAATTCATCGTCCGTTAAATTTAGAGAAAGAAAGAAATTCGCTGTTTCATTTGCCTCAACTATAAATGACTTTATAAGCAAATCAATCTGAGTTTTCAATTCATTGTAAGCAGTATCCGTAAGCTCAAGTTCCATTAATTTCGCAACATTTACTTGATTGCGTTCTGAACTTAAAATCAGAGCAAAAGAAACTAATTGTCCTTTGAAATTCCAACTTTCCCCTTCATCAAGATTAGTCTTTGCGTAGGATGTCATTAATTTTGTAAGGTGTTCGGAACCTGCTTGCCCCAGTTTACTCATTAAAAGCTCGACAACTTCCTCAATAATCTGTTGCTCATTTAGAATCACTTCAAAATCGCTGGGAATATCTAAATCTCTGCTAAAAGAGCGAATAAGACGGAGGTTAAATTTATCAATTGTTGAAACATGGAAGTCTTCGTATCCATGTAAAATTTCACCGAGTGCTTTTGCACATCTTCCCTGCAATTTTGCGAGATCTATTTTACAAAGTTCTAGTAATGGATTGATCATTGATTTTATTTTCTCTTGACTTCCATCAAAATGAACAATGCCATCTAAAGTATCAATAATTCGAGTTTTCATCTCCATTGCAGCTTTGTTTGTAAATGTCATTGCTACAATCGACTTATATTTCTGTTTTGAACCATGATCTCCGAGCAAGATACTCAAGTATTCCAAAACCAATTGGTGTGTTTTTCCGCTACCTGCAGAAGCATTTAAAATGGACAAAGGATATTCCTCGCGGTTAATTTTTAGCATAGTAAACAGAAAGTGTTTTTAATTGTTAAATATAGGAATTAATCATCTTTTTAACTTAATTTTGTTTTATGAATTGGCTATTAATATTAATTTTTCTTGCTTTTACTTTCTTTTCTTGTAAAAAAAAGGAAAATCCTATTCCACAAGTAGATAATTATTTAAGTTTAACAGTTCAGCCTAAATTTGGGTCCAATAATCTGTTTCTTGATTCAATATACACTTCACCTGAAGGTTATAAAGTAAAATTTACGGATTTAAAATTTTACATCACACAATTAAAAAATGGTTCTTCAACTTTAACTGATGCGACGATTTTTGATTTTCGAGAAAATGGAATAGTCGCCTTTAGAAAAATTGGAGATAAGACACAATTTTCAGCTTTACAAGGTTTTATAGGCGTAGACGGAACTCTTAATCATCTCGACCCTTCTGCATTTCCTAATGAGAGTCCACTCAATATTAGTAATTCTGGTACAATGCATTGGGGCTGGAATACGGGCTATATTTTTTTAAGTATTGAGGGAAAAGTAGATACTATTCCCGATGGTAATAATTCTTTAGACCATAGTTTTAGTTTTCATATTGGAACAGATTCTTATTTGAGTGATTTCTCTTTTAGCAATTTATCATGGCAAAATCCTTCAGCAAATGAATTTATTCTCCCTTTTAAATTAGATTTACTTTCATTCCTTCAAAATCCCAACCAACCGATTGACTTAAAAACGAACTTTTTAACACATTCCGGAGCTGGACAAGAAGCACTTTCAGAGATAGTTGTTCAGAATTTTAAACAAGCATTTCAGCCAAATTAATGAAGCTCTATATTTTCCTTTTTATTATTGCAACTAGTCTAGTTTCTTGTAAAAAAGATAAAAATAATTTTCAGGCTACCCCATACTTACTAGAAATACCTTCTCATTTCCCTGATATGCTTATTCCGCAAGATAATCCAATGACTGTTGAGGGAGTAGAACTTGGCCGCTTTCTTTTTTATGAAAAAAGATTGAGTGGTGACAATACCATGAATTGTGCAACGTGTCATGTTCCAAATGGAGCATTTTCAGATCCCAAAGTTTATTCTACAGGAATTGATGGAATTGAAGGAACTCGCCATTCTATGGCTTTAGTTAATTTAGGATGGGAAGATTTTTTCTTTTGGGATGGACGAGCATCAAGTTTAGAATCCCAAATTTTGCAGCCTGTGCCAAATCCCATTGAAATGCACCAATCATGGAAAGCAACAGCAGCTAAACTTAACTTAGATATTACTTATCGAAATAGATTTTTTAGAGCATTTGGAGAAGAGGGCATTGATTCTACTAAAGTTGCTAAAGCAATAGCTCAATTTGTAAGAACAATGATTTCTGGCGAGTCTAAATTTGATGTAATGTATAAATATGCGAGTGGTTTGCAATTAAGCTCAAACGACCAACTTATTTTTCAGACAATTAGCAATGAAGAATGGGCTGGTTACGATTTATTTAAAAGTTTGAACGGTGCAGATTGCTTCCATTGTCATAATGGACCTCTGATGCGTGTAAAAAAGTTTAGTAATAACGGATTATTGGCTTCTGCAATCGACGATTTAGGAAGAGCCAGTGTTACGAATAATGCTAATGATAATTATAAATTTAAAGTTCCAACATTGCGGAACATTGAACTTACTGCTCCTTATATGCACGATGGACGTTTTGCAAACTTAGATGAGGTTATTGAGTTTTATTCAAGTGGTATTCATATGAGCCCAACTATAGATCCTCTAATAGAATACGCCAGTCAAGGTGGTGTACAATTAGATGCAGGGGAAAAATTATTACTCAAGAAATTCTTGTTAACATTAACAGATTATAATTTCATTAATAACCCTAAATTTTCTGATCCAAATTAAGAAATTATGGAGGAAACTCGCTTAACAACAGAAGATAAGGCCTTAAAAATAAATTTAAAGCCAGATATTTATGGCTGTTTTGCGGAAATTGGTGCAGGACAGGAAGTTGCAGCAAATTTTTTTAAAGCCGGAGGAAGTTCTGGAACGATTGCTTTTACGCAATCTGCCTACGACATGAAAGTTTCCGACTCTTTATATGGTCCGGCTTCTCGATACGTTTCTGAGGAACGCTTAATTACAATGCTGGAAACAGAATATAATCACATCAGTGAAATTCTTCCGAATAAAAATAAAGAAGCCCGTTTTTTTGCATTTTGCAATACAGTTGAGTCTTTAAATTACCATAAAACTAATCAAGGACAAGGTTGGGTTGGAATTCGTTTTCAAATGCATTTGGGTGGCCCAGTCAATGATATTATTTTGCATATTCGGATGCATGACAATAGTCATAAAGCCCAACAAGAAGCACTTGGAATTTTAGGGGTTAATTTAATTTACACTAGTTTTTTTTATGAAGAGGGTATTGATAGTTTTTTAGATTCCCTTGTTCACCGTCTTCCTCGAGATCGAATGGAAATTGATATGCTAAGTGTTTCGGGTCGAGATTTTGAAAATGTAGACAACCGTATTCTAGCATTAAACTTAGTTCGAAGAGGCATAACAGATGCTACACTATTTGATTTAGCAAAAAATGTTCTTCAACCTTCAACGGCTTTGTACAAAAAGAATATTCTTCTCATGCGTGGTCGTTTTCGTCCAGTGACAAAAGTTCACATCGATATGATTGAAAAAGGTCGGGTGGCCTTTCTAAAAGAGAAGAGTGTTAAGCCAGAAAATGTAGAACTTATTTTAGAATTTACCTTAAAGGATTTAACTGCTGATGGAAAAATTTCCGATAAGGATTTTGTGGATCGTGTAGATCTATTAAGTTCCTTGGGTTATACCGTTATGATTTCTAATTATCTCAAACATTATAAAATGTTAGAGTATTTATCTAAAATCGGAAAGGAAAATTTAATGGGCTTAATTTTAGGAGTTTATAATTTACAAGCAATTTTTGATGAGCGCTATTATGATAACTTAGATGGTGGTTTATTCGAAGCATTTGGACGAGGATTTGGCCATAAGGTAAAACTTTTTGTATATCCTGCTATTAATGTCGAGGATGGTTCTTTGTATGACATTGATACGATTAAAATCCCAGATAATTTAAGAGGATTACTTAAATACATGATTGATAATGACAAGATTTCTCCTATTTTAGAATACGATAAAAACTTCCTTCATATTATGTCTGATGATGTTTTGAGTAAAATAAAATCTGGTGGAATAAGTTGGGAGGATGATGTTCCATATGAAGTTGTTAAAGCAATTAAGTTTTTTGAGTTATTTGGATTTGAAAATAAAGTTATAGGAAAATAACATGCCTCATATCAAAAATGCACTTATCCGCTACCGCATAATTGATCGTATGTTGCGCAATAAATACAAGCCTTTTCCATCAAAACAAGCTATGAGAGAATCGTGTGAGGAAGCCCTCTACGGTGCGACTTTTGGCGATAATATATGTGATTCAACTATTGAAAAAGAT
>RFSL01000044.1 GCA_009923965.1 Flavobacteriia bacterium
GTGTAAAACTGCCAGCGATTTTTTTATCGCGGACAATAGTGAAGTAAACTGGGAAGGGCTCAAGCGCCTTGAGGATTTAACGGATTATCCAAAGGAGAATAAGGGTCGGCCTCTGTCACGAAGTAGCCGATCGGACAATATAGCGTTAACCCTAAAGACGACTTGATTGAGCAATCGCTATTGTGGGCCAGGATGATGACCATTCGTCACCCTAGTTGTTTTTCTAAGGAAGAGAAGAGATGCCAGAAAACTACAGGCGGAATTGCATTACCAATAATTATGTGGGCAACAAATAAAGATAAGTCTTCAATTATTGATCAACACGGAAAAAATATTCTTAATTGGATGATTTCATTCTATATTTATGTTTCAATTAGCGCAATACTTATACTTCTAATTATTGGAATCTTTGCTTTAATTACTTTATGTTTAGTTGCTGTGATTTTTGCAATAATTGGTGCTATAAAAGCAAATAATAAAGAAATATTTAATTATCCGCTTTCCATTACATTTATAAAATAAAATGGCTGCGTATTTAAACAGCCATTTTAACATTAAGTTTTAATCTAAAAATTTCCTTTTAAAGTTAGAATGAAATTCCTTCCTGGTGCAGTTATGTTTGAAGCATACTGACGGTAATTTTGATCTAGGATGTTTTCACAAGCAACTTGCAAACTAATATCCTTTGTAATTGCATAGGATACACGTGCATTTAAAGTAAACCAAGACGGCATTCCTTGAGCTGTTGCATATTCAAAATTATCTTCTCCGATCATATTATAATCTTTAATACGCTTCCATCCAGAATAATTAACAAAGAATTCAGTTCTTAATCGATTAACGGAAGAAATTACGCTGAATTTACCGAAAACTGGAGGAATATGATCTAATGGATAAGGTACAGTATCCGTTAGTACACGACCCAAGGTATAATTTACAGTTCCTAAAACAGAAATGAAATTGTTAAGTTGTCCAGCAAGCGCTCCTTCGACCCCATAAATATATGCTTTACTTGCATTCACAGTCGACATAACTTGACTTAATTGACCATCATACATGATAGAATCAGCTCCTTGAAATTGGCTATTCTGTGTAATTAAGGCATTCGTCAACTTCGTATAATAAACATTTACATTTGCTCTTAATCCTGGTAGAATTTCCTTTGAAACACCTAATTCACCATTCATGGTGTATTCAACTTTTAAATTAGGATTTGGAACAATTACATTGCCAGGAACAGATTCAAATACTTTACTTAAATCATCCACATTAGGAGCTCTAAATCCGGTAGAAAAATTCCCTGTAATTCTCCATGTTTTTGCCGGTAGATAAACAAATCCTAAGTTTCCATTAAAAGCACTATTGTTTTGGTTGATGCTATTAAATGGAAATGGAAAATATGTTTTATCTGTAAAATTAGCATTCAAGCCAACATAAGAAAAACGAAGTCCATCATTGATAATAAATTTATCGGAAACTTCCCAGGTATGAGTCGCATAAATTGCCGCAGACTTCATAGAAGAACCACCATCTGGATATCTTGTGCTGATAGCTGTTGAAGTGTCCACTGCCACATTTTTAGCAAAAGCAGTAGAGTTCACTTTATTTAAATAGGCCTCAGTACCATAACGAAATTCATGCTTATTCATTTTTTTAGCGAAATCAGCATTTAAAGTAAAGATATCGAGGTTTTCAATATTATGATTTTCCCAAACATTATTAAATTTTCTAGTGATCCGACTTTCTTCAATAGATTGATACGCTAAAATCACACGACCTTGATCAAAAAATTTATTTTTCTTGGTAAATTCAAGCGTATAGGCAGCCATCAATCTTTTCTGTGGACCATAATTCCAAGTAGCATACTTTGGATTAGAACCACTCATTTGAGTCAAGCGATCATATCGTGGAACATCACCAGAATTTGACAATTGAAAATTCAATTTATGCGTCATTGCATCATTTTGCTTAAATGTAAATTTTTGTAAAATATCATATTGCGTATAAGCGGAACCAACCTGAACATTCGTGTCAGCATTCATAACCATAGAATCAACACCATTAAATGTTTCAGCATACCAAGGTCTAGAACCAAAATTACCTACATATGGATTTCTATTAGCGCCTTGACGAAGATCACCATACATAGAATAGGTTACAGAAGTTAAGGAGCCAAAACGCTTAGTACCAAATGAAACATCGGTATGCGTAGAATTTCCATTTGCAGCAGAAAAATAACGTCTAAATACAGATGCCTTCACCAACAATTCATTATTTGAACTTAGTGTTGGACTTTTTGTCGTGAAATTCATAACACCACCTAAGGCATCTGAACCATAAACCACAGAACCGGCACCAAAAACTACCTCAACACGATCCATAATAGCATTGTCTAACGTTACAATGTTTTGTAAGTGACCTCCACGATAAATAGCATTGTTCATGCGGATTCCATCCACTACCATTAGCACTTTGTTGGTTTCAAATCCTCTGATGATTGGACTACCTCCCCCTAACTGACTTTTTTGCACCATTACATTGCCTGTATTGGCAAGAACATCAGCCATAGAACTTTGGTTTTGAGATGCAATTTCAGAAGCACGAAGTACTTGTATTTTTTGTGCTACATCATTTTTCTTTTCTTCGAATTTACTAGCAGAAACAACAACCTCTTCAAAAGAATTAACATTTTGATTGATGAAAACCTTGTATTTTGAACTTTCAATTTCTTGGACTGAATAAACTATTGAAAGATAATCTGGATGAGAAAACAAAAAGTTGAGTTCTTTTAAATTTAATTGAATCTCACCTTTTTCATTTGTTTTTCCAAACTCTGCAGAATTATCAGCTTTTGAAACCATTACATTCGCGACAGGCTTGTAGGTAGCCAAGTCAATAACTTCAATTTGTTTTTGCGCATAAGTCCACCCCATAGTAAGGATGATAAATGCTGAAAATATTATTTTCTTCATTTTTATATTTTTTAATTTATACTATTATTTAATTATATTATTTTAGACCACAAGAAATTGCAGTCATAACAAGAACTTTTATTGAATAAATTAGCCTTGGGGAGGAGGAGGGACAATTTGATTGCTCCAATCTTTGTGTAAATTTTGAAAAAGAAAAACATGTTCTTCATTTATTAAAGCAATTGCAAGAAAATAAATATTTTGGCTTACTAAAAGAAAAGGGAATTGTAAAGACTTTACCAATTCATTAATTGGACTTTCATCAGATTGATGGCCTAAATCATTAGACGTAAATTGAGTTAATTTCACAAATAAACTGGCCTCTTTTTGGTCATTAAAACAATGAAAAGTATATCCACAATCTGATTTACTTCTTTTTACAATGTCATACATTCTTCCTTGATACTTAAATTCATCCTTATTAATCCAAATTAATTGTTTTGTCTGTTTTAATGAAAAAGATAATACCGTTAATTTATTAATAGATAAATTTTGGTCAGTTAAATTATTAACCTCTTGTTGAATCTTTAATTTTTCAATATTAAAATAAACAGTGAAGCCTATAATTTTCCAGAGCATTAAAGTAAAAATGAAAATAGCAATCATTTTTTTCATTCTGCAAATTTAACTAAACTTTTAAATCAGAAAATTATAAGTCCTTATTTTAATCCTCCCATTGACCAACTACCGAAGTTGCAATAGAGTTACCCAAGACATTTGTAGCACTTCTAAACATATCACAAAAATGATCAATTGGTAAAATTAAAGCTATTCCTTCAATAGGAATATTAAACATGCCACAAGTTGCAGCAATAACCACCAAACTTGCCCTTGGAACTCCCGCAATTCCTTTACTGGTTAACATCAAAACTAGCAACATTGTAAATTGCGTGCCAATATCAAGAGGAATTCCATACGCTTGAGCAATAAAAATACTTGCAAAAGTCATATACATCATGCTGCCATCTAAATTAAACGAATAACCAAGTGGCAACATAAATGAAACAATTCGATCTTCAACACCAAATCGTTCTAGTTCCTCTGTTAACTTAGGAAAAACAGCTTCACTACTTGTTGTTCCAAAAGCAATCACAAGAGGGCTAACTATTCTTTTTAACAAGGTTTTTAAGCGCTTTCCAAGAAAGAAAAAAGCCACAAGCAATAAGACAAGCCACAAGGATGCAATTCCCACCAAAAAGGAACTAAAAAACTTTGTATAAGTAAGCATTAAATCAGAAATGTCTTTTGTTGCAAAAACAGCTGCAATAGCACCAAAGACACCAATTGGAGCAAATTTCATGACGTAATTTACCATTTTTAAGATGATGTGAGAAGAAAAATCAAGAGCAGAAATAACAGGTTTCACTTTATCGCCAATTGATGCTGCTGCTAGTCCAAAGAAAATTGAAAATATCACAATCTGAAGTATTTCATTCGTTGCCATGGCCTCAAAAATTGACTTTGGAATGATATGTTCTATAAAATTCTGTATGGAAAATGATTGTGTTTTATCTGTTACATCTGAAGCTGTTGAAACATCAATATCCGAAAGATTTAGTCCAACTCCTGGCTGAAGAAAATTCACCCAAAACATTCCTATTAAAAGCGATACCAAAGACGCCGAAAAGAACCAAGCAAGCGCCTTCCCTCCTATTCTACCAACCGCACGAATATCTCCTAATTTTGCTATGCCAACTACCAATGTTGTGAAAACAAGTGGCGCAATAATCATCTGCACAAGACGAATAAAAATCGTTGCCAATAATTTAATATTCTTACTGAAATTAGCTGCTAAATGAGGATAATATGTATGAATTATCGAACCTAAAATGGCACCAAGTAACATTGCAAAAAGAATGTAAATTGTAAGGAAACTTCGTGTTTGCTTTTCAGGATTTAAATTGTCTTTCATTGAATTTAGTTTCTTGAATTAAATTTTAATGTGTGAATGTAAGAAAAAGTGAAAACATGACAAGAATAATAGGATAGATTGTTTTTTGTTATACGCAAGTACACTAGAACTTAGGAGACATTTTGTATATTTACACTCCTAAGTATTTCATATGGCAATTTCAGAAAAAGAATTAGCATTTAACTTCAATGAAGATCAAATGCGCTTGAAAATAAGAGGTTTAGAGCAAGAATTAGAAAAGATATATGAAGGAGGTGGAAAAGCTCGAAGACAAAAATTACACGACAGTGGAAAACTAACTGCTCGAGAACGAATTAATCTTCTTTTAGACCCAGAAACTGAACGTATTGAAATTGGCGCACTCGCTGGTTTTGGAATGTACAAGGAACATGGCGGCTGTCCTTCAGGAGGCGTTGTAATTGTAATTGGCTACGTTAAAAAGAAACAAGTAATTGTTGTTGCAAATGACGCTACAGTTAAAGCTGGAGCTTGGTTTCCAATAAGTGGAAAAAAGAATTTAAGGGCGCAAGAAATTGCAATGGAAAATCATTTACCGATTATTTATTTAGTAGATTCTGCAGGCGTTTATCTTCCAATGCAAGACGAGATTTTTGCCGACAAGGAACATTTCGGAAGGATTTTTAGAAACAATGCAATTATGAGCTCCATGGGAATCGTTCAGATTGCTGCAGTAATGGGTTCTTGTGTTGCCGGAGGTGCATATTTACCAATTATGTCGGATGAATCTTTAATTGTAAATAAAACAGGCACCATTTTCTTGGCGGGATCCTATCTTGTTAAAGCTGCTATTGGAGAAAGTATTGACAATGAAACATTGGGTGGAGCAAGATCTCAAACTGAGGTATCCGGAATATGTGATTACAAAGTTGAAAATGATCAAGAATGTCTCTCTAAAATTAGAGATTTAATTAGCAAGATTGGAGAAAAACCAAAGGCTGGATTTGACAGAATAGAAAGTATAGAGCCAAAAGAGGCCTTAAAGAAAGTGTACGGAATTATTCCTGCAGATCGATCAAAGCCATACAACACAAAAGAGATATTGAAATGCCTTCTTGATAATTCTGAATTTACAGAATATAAAGAGATTTATGGTAAATCAATTATTACAGCTTATGCTAGAATTGATGGCTGGAGCATAGGAATCGTGGTCAACAACCGCGAAATATCCAAAAATTCAAAAGGAGAAATGCAATTTGGAGGAGTAATCTACTCTGATTCTGCAGATAAAGCAGCTCGATTTATCATGAATTGTAATCAAAAAAACATCCCTCTGGTTTTCTTGCATGATGTTACAGGATTTATGGTAGGCTCAAAAAGTGAAAATGGTGGAATCATAAAGGATGGAGCAAAAATGGTAAGCGCAATGGCAAACAGCGTAGTTCCAAAATTTTCCATAATAATGGGGAATTCATATGGTGCTGGAAATTACGCCATGTGTGGAAAAGCATATGATCCTCGCTTAATTGTTGGGTGGCCAAGTGCAGAAATTGGCGTTATGTCAGGTGCTGCCGCTGCTAAAACACTTCTTCAAATAGAAGTTGCTACATTAAAAGGAAAAGGCGAGGAAATAACTCCAAAACGAGAAAAAGAACTATTCGACTCTATTAAGAATAAGTACGATGAGCAAATATCTCCATATTATGCAGCAAGTCGCCTATGGATAGATGCCATTATTGATCCTGTTGAAACCCGCAAAATAATATCAATGGGAATTGAAATGGCCAATCATGCACCTATTGAAAAAAGATACAATGTTGGAGTAATTCAAACTTAATCCTCGTCCATATTTTTTTTGCCATTGAAATAGAAGGTGTAGCCAAAACTTATTGTGAATGCTGATGCTATTTTAGAGAAATCGGCACTGGAATAACCCATACTTGAATCTAAAATCCCTATCGTTTCTGGTGTAAAATTAAATCCATAAAAAGGAAATCCAATTGTAAAACGATACGAACTATTAACAGAAGAAGTCGCTATAAATGAAATAAATGGCTCAACAAAGGTCGCTTCAGTTCTCCTATAATTTTTTATTGAATCACTTACAGCAAAAGAATTTAAATAACCAATTTTAAATCCTGTTTCTGTACCAAACCGTTCTGTCCAAAATTTTTCATGTCCAAGTTTTAAGAAGGTAGCAGCAGAATGAATTCCCCCAAATATTTTTGGCTGCACTCTAAATTCATTGATTGCAAAATAGGAATAATGCAATCCTATTCCAAAAGAAATACCATTCTTTAGCGCGTATTGATAGGATGGTGAGATGCAAACTAAACCTTGCATAATGGATCTATACGCTTTATTATTGGTTGCGTTTGGCAATCCTAATTCACAAGTAAAAGAATCATCAGGATTTAT
>RFSL01000045.1 GCA_009923965.1 Flavobacteriia bacterium
AGCATAATTTGTAGAGGTATCAGCTGATACAGATTGTCCTTTTGCAAGATCTCCAATCGTAATAAATAATTTTGTTGCATCACTTGGTTTAAATTCAATTATTCCACCGACATGATTACCTGCTATATTTTCAGCTACATTAATATCAAGGATAATCAATGGATTTGTGCCAATGTTATTAGATTCTGTAAATCGCACAACACGAATTCGCTCATCAGCATTGTATTTGTGATTGTAGTAAGCATAAACATAATGATTTGAAGAAAAACCTGGATCTAATGCTAAACCTAATAAACCTCGCTCAAAATCACATTGAACTGAATCGGTTAAATCATAAAATGTAGAAAGTAAAGCACCAGAATTACTGTAAACTAAAATTTTACCGTTTGCACAAGAGCCGCTTGCATTGCCTCCTTTTTGAGTAATGAAATAACGTTGGTCTGCTGACACATCAAAGTGAACAGGGTATTGCAATCCAGTTATTACATTTGTTTTAACAAATCCTGTAGGAATTGTTTGGGAATACAAATTGCTAAAAGTCAAGCAGAATAAAATTGATAAACTAATTAATTTCATAGATGTTATTTTTACAAATATAAAGTATGCCTTTTATAAATAGTTAATTCTCTTTGTTTATTTCATTTATGCACTAACTTTGTAATGGCTATTTTCTACTATCTATGGTAACATCTTTCAGAAATTTAACCTTGGTTCTTCTTTCAAGTTTTGTAAGTATGTTAATACACGCACAACTTGGACCTGAAGTTCCATTTTGCTTAAGTATTGAGCCAATCCAGGGAACTTTTATTACCGGCACACATTCATCTGCGATTGCAAAGTCTGGAGATAAATGGCTAGTTATTGGTGGAAGAATAAATGGTTTGCATGGGCTAAATAGTAATGATGGATTTCCAACGGAACTTGCCAATGAGTTCATTATTGTTTTAGATACAAACACTTGGACAGAATCAATTGCGTCTTTAAATCAATTACCAGCATCCATTGCCGACCCCTTGCGATCAACTAATATGGAATACATTCACATGGGATCGTATTTGTATATGGCTGGTGGTTATGGGCGAGATAACGTTGCTGGAATATTTGTTACTTTCCCCAAGCTTACAGCAATTCACGTTGATAGCATGATAAATGCAGTTTTAAACGGAGAAAGCATTGCACCACACATTCGACAGATAACAGATGCTCGGTTTCAAGTTTGTGGCGGAGAATTAGCAAATCTTGGTCAAGAACTTTATTTGCTTTTTGGACATAATTTTGGCGGCAGATATACTGATCCACCCACTCCCCTATTTACACAGACTTACACAGACAGAATTACAAAATTTTCATTATTAGATGATGGAATTACAATGACTCCTCAAAGTTTTGTGGATTTTATTGATACAAATTATTTTCACAGAAGAGATTTAAATGTTGGTCCAATTATAAAATCTAATGGAGAATTTGGATTGAAAGCATATAGTGGTGTATTTCAAAAAACACGTAACCTGCCCTTTCGAGAGACGATTACAATAACGCAAGACACAAATGACATAAATACAAGTTATGAGCAAGTAATGAGTCATTACAATTGTGCGATGATTCCAATTTTTGATACACTTACAAAAAAAATGTACACTACTTTTCTTGGGGGAATGAGTTTGTACAATTATATGCCCTCAACCAACGAATTTATTTATGATTCTTTAATTCCTTTTATTTCTGACATCACCACGATGACAACGCATCCAGGAGGTACTATGGATGAAACAGTAATGTCAACTCAACTTCCTGGCTTGTTGGGCTCAAACGCAAAATTTATTTTAAATACAGGAATCAGCCATTTTTCAAATGAAGTAATTGACATTCGAAGTCTTCCGAACACCAAAAATTTAATCGGTTATCTTTATGGTGGAATTCGAGCAGAAGCACCAAATCTTGGAGCATCTACGGCTAACGATACAATTTACAGAATATATTTGACTGCAAACAATTCTAATTCACTTTTAAACTTGGAGGACGAGCTTGAAAATGTTTTGGTTTATCCAGTTCCAGCTTCAAACAACCTTACTATTGATTTACAAACTAAAAATCCCTTGGAAATAAACGTGTCAATTTTTGATCTAAATCTTAAGAAAAAAAGTGCTTTTCCTACAGTTAATTTAAATCCTGGAAAACATACGCTTCCACTTTCAATAGCAAACGTAGCAAATGGCTTTTATTACCTTGAAATTAAAAGTGAAAAAACTATTATTCGTAAAAAAGTTCAGGTTTTTCATTAAAAATAAGTGGCTAATTGCACCATTTTTTAAAGAAAAAAAGCTTGTGTATTTTTTAATTAAGATTTAAAATTTTTCTAACTTTGACTTGTAATTATCTAGTTAAAATTGTTATTTGTCTTTCTTATTCGCATTAATTAGCGATAAACCAAAAGCAATTCCAAAAAGAACTGTTATAAAACCAGCAAAATAGGGGATAAAATTAACCATTTTTTGAGTTATTAATAATCCTTAAATAGATTCCGAAGGCTAATATTGAAGGGACCCAAATACCAATAAAAATAGCATCATCAGGCTTTCCTAGAAAATATAAAGTTTCAGAATACAGTAGCGACAGGAGAGCGGCTACAAAAAGTAGTTTGTCAGAACTAGTGAAGTTTTTTAACATTTTTCTTTGATTTAAATTAAATAACAATAAACCAAAGATAATGTTTAAGATGATATTTATTAGCCCTCTACTTTTTATAATTCTGAAACAAGAAGCGGGTCATGAAATAATTATTTAAAGACTATTCAGAAATTAAATCGCCATACAAATCGTAATGATCAGCACTTTGAATTAGCACCTTTGAAAAATCTCCTATACGAACATAGGTTTTATCTTTTTTAACTAAGACCTCATTGTCAACTTCAGGTGAATCAAATTCTGTACGACCAATAAAATAATCTCCTTCAGCACGATCAAATAAAACCTTAAAAGATTTATTTACTTTTTGTTGATTCAAATCATAACTAATTCCTGCTTGTAAATCCATTATTAAATCAGCTCGTTTCTTTTTTAATTTTTGCGACACATTATCTTTAAAATCAAAAGCATGCGTATTTTCTTCGTGAGAATAGGTGAAAATCCCAAGTCGATCAAAGCGACTTCTCTCAACCCAATCGTACATTTCTTGAAAATCAGCATCTGTCTCTCCAGGATAACCAGCAATCAATGTTGTTCTTAATGCAATACCAGGGACTTTAGAGCGAATCGATGCAATTAGTTCTTCTGTCTTTTCTCTTGTTGTTCCTCGGCGCATGGCTTGTAATATTTTAGTAGAACCATGTTGCAAAGGCATATCCAAATACTTGCAGATATTACTTCTTTCATTCATAACATCCAAAACATCCATTGGAAAGCCAGTTGGAAAAGCATAATGCAAGCGAATCCATTCAATTCCTTCCACATCAGAAAGATGCTTCAATAATTCCGAAAGTGCGCGTTTTTTATAGATATCTAAACCGTAATACGTTAAATCTTGCGCAATCAGCATCAATTCTTTTACTCCTTTTGCTGCAAGACTCTTAGCTTGGGTGACCAATTCTTCAATTGGTGTAGACAAATGCTTACCTCGCATTATCGGAATTGCACAAAAAGAACAAGGGCGATCGCAACCTTCAGCAATTTTGAAATAAGCATAGTGATTTGGGGTTGTCAATAAGCGTTCGCCAACTAATTCATGCTTGTAATCTGCCTTCAACGTTTTTAATAAACGGGGTAATTCTCTTGTTCCAAAGAATGCATCAACTTCAGGAATTTCTTTTTCTAAATCATCGCGATAACGTTCTGAAAGACAACCCGTCACATAGACCTTATCAACTAATCCATCCTTTTTTGCAGCCGCATAACGAATAATAGTATCAATTGATTCTTGCTTCGCATTATCTATAAAACCACAGGTATTGATAATTACAACAGAGGCATCATCGTCCATTGACTCGTGTTCAACATCAAATTGATTGGCTTTCAATTGAGCCATTAGCACTTCGGAATCGTAAATATTCTTTGAACATCCGAGCGTAACGACATTCACTTTGTTCTTCTTTAAAGTTTTTGTTTTCATGTATTAATCTTAAGACAAAGGTAAGGCAAGCAAATGGAAAGAATTAATTTTTTTAAACAAAGGGAATTAAATAGTTATTTTAAACTTAATGGTATTAATTTTGACTTTTGAAAGAAAACATAACTATGAAATTTATTATTCTACTTTCTTGCAGCCTATTTTTTGTTGGGTGTAAATGTCAAAAAAAAATAAGCGAACAAAAGAACCAAACAGAAAAAGACATGATTCTTTCCGCTCACATTGCTAATCCCATTGATTCATCGGATGCAATAAAAATTGAAGAGGCAAAAATTAATGGGCAAGTTTTGGAACTTAAAGTAAGTTATGGTGGTGGATGTGAAGTGCATGAATTTGATTTAATTGGAAGTTCAAACATCTCCAAGTCGCTCCCTCCCATTCGGTCCATCCAACTAATTCATCGAGCGCATAAAGATGCCTGCAAAGCACTTGTGATTAAAGACTTGAAATTTGACTTGTCATCTTTTGCCTATAAAAAAGAAAGTGGTAGTGCAATTTACCTTCAACTAGATGGATGGGAAGAAAAATTATTATACATCTACCCATAACAATATGGAAATTAGGTTAGACAAATTATTAGTAGATCGGAACCTGGTTCAAAATAGAACCATGGCGGAAGAAATTATAAGAAAATATGGCGTTCTTGTCAACGGGAAACTTTTTAATAAGATTGGAAAGAAATTTCCTGAAGATGCCGAAATCAAGTTGTTAATTTCCGATGAGCGTTGGTCATCCATTCATGCACAAAAAATCATTGAAGGCATTTCAAAATGGAAAATTAATGTGAAAGAGACGTCTTGGTTAGAAATCGGAATTGATGCCTGTGCCGCTTCAGAAGTACTATTAAGTGAAGGAGCGAAACAAACACGTTGTATTGTTGAAGAGAATGCGCTAGTAAAGGAACGATTTAAGGATAACAAACAAATTACTATTGTCCAAACCTCCATTCGAAATCTAAATGAACAACACATTCCAATTCAAGTGGATGGGATGATTATTGATACCATGACGCCATTAGAAGAGGTGTTGCCCTTTATTACAACCTTTCTAAAATCAAATGGTATGGCAATTTTGGTTATTAAACCACAAATTGAACTTGACAAAACAAAATTAAATAAAGCAGGGACGAACGCTGAAAGCAAGCATTTTCCATTTTTAAAATTACAATGTATTGATTTAGGAGAAAGAAACCAACTGATTTATAAAGACTTCAAACTTTCGCCAATGCTTGGTGAACATTCCAATAAAGAATTTCTTGGCTTATTTTTCAAAAAAAGCAATGAATGAGCAACAGCTACTTTCTTACCGGAATAGGAACTGATGTAGGAAAAACGGTTGTTTCAGCCATTTTATGTGAATTACTACAAGCCACTTATTGGAAACCAATACAATCCGGAGATCATCAAAATAGTGATAGCAAAAAGATACAAGAATGGTTAAATAATACTATTGAAATCATACCCGAAGCCCACCTTTTTTCCGAAGCTCTTTCGCCACATGTTGCTTCAAAAATAGATGGTGTATCAATAAATCCAGCCATGTTAAATTTACCAAAGACAGCTGGAAATCTTATCGTCGAAGGTGCAGGAGGATGGCTAGTGCCTATTAATGACGCCGGTATTACATTTGCTGACTTAGCAGAACAATGGAACATTCCCATAATTTTAGTTTCAAGACACTATTTGGGGAGTATTAATCATACGCTACTATCAATCGAATCTATTCGATCGCGAAACGTGAAAATACATGGGATCATTTATGTGGGAGAACCATTACCTGATACTTGCGAAATCATTGAAAAAATTTCGGGTGTAAAAACACTTTTTTCGGTTCCTTTATTCGATAAGGTCGATACAGAAAATATAAAATCATTTGTAAAGGAATTAGTTAGCAATGGAATACTAAAATTACTCGTTTGATGTCGTATTTACTAAAAGACCGTAACTATATTTGGCACCCTTTTACACAAGCTCAAACTGCGCCTGACCCCATTGTGGTGCTACGGGCAAAGGATGCCACACTGTACACTGAAAGTCATGGGGAATTACTAGATGGCAATTCATCGTGGTGGGTCAATACACACGGACATTCAAATGATCATTTAGTAAACGCAATAATTGAACAAGCGAACACCCTAGACCATTGTATTTTTGCGGGTGCTACACACCCAAAAGCCATAGAGCTTGCTGAGCGAATCATTGATAAATTAGGAAGTCCTTTTCAAAAAGTATTTTTTTCAGACAATGGCTCAACAGCGGTGGAAGTGGCCATCAAAATGGCCATCCAATATTGGAAAAATTGTAATCAGCCCAAAACAAACTTTTTAGCGCTAGATGGTGCCTACCACGGTGATACTTTTGGAGCGATGTCTCTTGGTCAACGCGGCTATTTTAATGAGCCCTTTGAACAGTTGTTTTTCGATGTTGATTTTCTTGACTTCCCAACTGATTCGAATTTGAATGAAATATTGGAAAATGCGGAGGTATTAATGGCCTCAAATACCTTTGCGGCAATCATTCTTGAACCGTTAATCCAAGGATCGGCTGGAATGCGTATTTATTCTATCGAGTTTCTTGAAGCACTCGTTGAGATGGCAAGAAAGCACGATGTTATCGTAATTTTTGACGAAGTAATGACCGCTTTTGGTCGGACTGGAAAGTTATTCGCGTTCGAACATACGAATGTTAAACCAGATATTATATGTTTATCGAAAGGATTAACCGGAGGTGTTTTACCATTAGGTTTAACAATCAGCACACAAAAAATTTACGATGCTTTTTTATCTGATGAAAAAGCAAAAGCAATAGTAATTTCCTCTTCACTTGTCGCATACTTTCCACTGCCTAAAGTGTTGTGAATTATCTTACTCCCATGTATTAGTTCAACAAGTTCAACTGGAGTCATTGAACAAATAATATCTGGGCCAAATCTGTTTTTTGAGTCTGTGAAATGTCTTTCTAAAATGGAAGCACCCAGTGCAACGGCTCCCAAACATGGATAATTAGTTAAAGAATGATCAGAAAGGCCAATAACTGCGTCTGGAAAATTCATTTCTAGTTCTCTAATTGCATCAAGTCTAATCAATTTATCAGCAGTTGGATATAGATTTGTGCAATGAAGCAATG
>RFSL01000046.1 GCA_009923965.1 Flavobacteriia bacterium
TCAGGCAGATAGTATTCTACATCTTATTAGCGACAATCAATATGAACTGGATAAAATGACCTATCTTTTCTTTAAGGATATTAAAAGTAAATGCTCCGTAAAAGAAAGAGAGAAATTAAATAATTTTTTTACAAGGGTTTTGGAAGAAGGACCTCGACATAAAAAATGAAAGTTTCCTTCTTCCTTTTTTTCTTGTCATTTGGTTATTCCTTAAATTGTTATGGACAACTTAGTATCATTCCTACTTGGAACATTAAGCCCCTTGAGCTACAGCGAATTTATTTCACGCCTCAGAATGATTCAATTTCCTTTTCTACACTAAAAATTTATTTCTCCGATTTTCGCTTTAAGGATAAAACAAGTGGAAGAATTACATCAATTGATACCCTAATTTTTTATGATTTATCTGATTCCTCTTCGCATAGTTTTTTTAATGATTTAAATTTATCAAACTATGAATCTGTCGCTTTTACGCTTGGTTTAGACAGCTCAAAAAATGTTTCTGGTGAATTAGAAAATGCTTATGACCCTCTTCTTGGAATGTATTGGGCTTGGAATACTGGATATATTAACTTGAAAATTATGGGGGAAAGCAGCACTGTTCCTACGAACTCTCACGAGTTTGAATTTCACCTTGGAGGTTATCGTTTTCCTTTTGCTACTGCACAAACTATTCAGGTTAATTTAAATGACCAATACATTTATTTTGACGTGGAAAAATTGTTTTCCGAAAGCATAAACCTTACTAAAAACCATCATATAATGTTGCCGTGTAAAGATGCTTTCTTAATTTCGCAGGGTCTTTCTGCCTGTTTTAAGTGAGTTATGAATAGTTCAAGCTTCTTGTTTATTTGTTTTTTGGGTTTTTCAATTCTTGCTTTTACACTTAAAAAAGGGATTCCTCATCCATTTTATCAACCTAAAGATTGGCCGAAGCCAACTTATAATTTCAAAGGTAATCCACTAGACTACGAAAAATTTGAATTGGGAAGGGCCTTGTTTTATGATCCGATTCTTTCGCGTGACTCATCAATTTCTTGTGCTTCTTGTCACTTGCAATTTACTGCTTTTGCACATGTTGATCACAAAACAAGTCATGGTATTGAGGGACGTATTGGAAAAAGAAATGCTCCAGGTCTAGCTAATTTAGCGTGGCGAAAATTATTTCATTGGGATGGTGGTGTCTTAAATTTAAATGCGCAAGCTATTAATCCCATCACGCATGTCGATGAGATGGATATGGCGCTAGATTCCTTAATGTACCGCTTAGATCGCTCTCCGATATATTCTGCAGCTTTTAAAAGGACTTTTGGCACAACAGATATTCGATCTTTTCATTTGGTAAAAGCCCTTGCACAATTCACTGTAGCACTAATTTCGGAGAATTCAAAATACGATAAGGTACAACGCGGAGAAGATGGGTTAAGATTTACAGACCAAGAGAAAAAAGGACTTATACTCTTTAATAATTTCTGTAGTTCGTGCCATAAACCACCATTTTTTGCAAGCGATGACTATAAATCCAATGGTCTCCCGATTGATCCTGAACTACTCGATTTTGGAAGAATGACAATAACTGGTAACAAACGTGATTCATTACTTTTTATGGTGCCAACGCTTCGCAACATTGAATATAGTTTTCCATACATGCACGATGGGCGAATTTCAAAGCTGAAAGATGTGATTAAACATTACACGCTTTTAGATTATTCAAATCCATTACTAAGTAAAGAATTAAGAAAAAATCCAGTTAGGCTTTCTGAAAACGAACAAAAAGACCTATTGGCTTTTTTAAAAACATTAACGGATAAAACCTTTCTTTTTGATGAGCGATTTAAATATTCAACAATTAAATAAATTTGTCCGCAAGATGAATCAAAAAAGAGCTACTAATTAACAAACATAATTTATACAAATGAAAAAAATTATTCTTCCCTCGTTTCTAATGCTCACCATATCACTATTTGGACAAACAAATCCTGCAATAACGAATTGGTTAATTAACACGACAGGTCTCACCGGTAGGCATTATGTAAATGGAAATCCTACGCCTATTGTTGATGCAGTTACTGCAAATGTTCAAACGGTTCAATATTCTGTTTCTTGGGTTTATGTTTCAACAAAAGGAATTCCGTCTTACATTACAGGTCCATTTTTAGATGGTAATCCTTCATTGGCTACAAGTCAAAATGCGATTTTTAAGATTTCCTTAAATCCAGTTCCAAATACAGGTAATCCGATAAATACAAATGGAGGAAATATCGGTATTTTTATAAATGGTGTTGCTTTATTTGATTATAGAGATGGTATTTCGTGGAAGAATTCAACAAATGCACTTGCCGGAGGGCCGCTTGGAGGAATGGGAGACGGTATTTGGAACAGAGATGCAATTCCAGCAGAAAAAGTCGGTTTTGATTGCGCTAAAGGTCATCCAGCTATGGGAAATTACCATCACCACCAAAATCCAAGTGCTTTTAATTTAGATCTAACGGTAATTTCAAACATTTGCGACATATACGCAGCAGATGGATTATATGCGATTGATGCCACACAACATTCGCCACTTATTGGTTATTCGTATGATGGCTTTCCGATTTATGGTGCTTATGGATTTGCAAACACAGACGGAACAGGAGGTATTACCAGAATTAAATCTAGTTATCAATTACGGAATATAAGTTCGCGAACTACCTATTCTACGGGTGCAACAGTAACAGCAGGACCTGCGGTTTCTAGCACTTATCCTTTGGGCTATTTTAGAGAAGATTATGAGTACATAGCTCAAACAGGTCAAGATTATTTAGATGAACACAATGGCCGTTTTTGTATTACCCCAGAATATCCAAACGGTATTTATTGCTATTTCGCAACAGTAGATGCAAATTGGAACTCTGCTTACCCTTATGTTGTTGGACCAACGTTTTACGGATCAAAAACAGGAGCTAAAGTTACTTCAATTACAGAAACTGTAACCACTTATACTTCAACTAGCGAACTATCTGAAAATTCAGCTATTGAGCTTAAGGTTTTTCCGAATCCAACAAATGATGTGCTTATGGTTCAATTAAGTAACTTGATCAAAGAGAATGTTGCGATTAAATTAGTTGATTTGACAGGAAAAGTGATTGATACAAAGATCATTTATCAAGGAAGTACAATCGCTTATTTTGACGTGAGTACAGTCTATAGTGGACAGTATATCATTCAAATTGGCGAAGGGAAGCAGCAGAAAACTATAAATGTGAATATCGCAGATTAATATTTCCTACTTTTTGCTACGTAAATTTTCTAGTATATAGCAAAGTTAATATTGTTTCCAATTCTCTTTGCGTACTTTTGCAGTATGTTACCTGAACGACCTATTTCGGATTGGATTCCTCTGTCCTTAAAAGAAGCTAAAAAAAGAGCTTGGGAAGAATTTGATGTCATCCTTATTTCTGGCGATGCATATGTTGATCACCCAGCTTTTGGAACGGCTGTTGTTAGTAGAATCATTGAAGATGAAGGTCTGCGAATTGGTATTGTTGCTCAGCCAAATTGGAAAGACGATTTAAGGGATTTTAAGAAACTTGGAAAACCAAAACTTTTCTTCGGTGTTACAGCAGGTTGCATGGATTCCATGGTCAATCACTATACCGCAAACAAGCGCTTGCGCTCTACAGATGCATACACACCGGGTGGCGAAGCGGGTTTTCGACCAGATTATGCTTCGATTGTTTATTCAAACATCTTAAAAGACCTTTTTCCAGATGTTCCAGTTGTTCTTGGTGGCATTGAATCGTCTTTGAGACGTGTAACGCATTATGATTACTGGAAAGATGCATTAATGCCTAGTATTTTAGTAGATTCAAAAGCTGATTTATTGGTGTATGGAATGGGCGACCAACCTTTGCGGGAGTTACTGCGACTTCTAAAAAAAGGAGTTCCTTTTGATCAAGCAAAAACCTTAAAGCAAGTAGCATTCTTACAAGAAAAATCGCTTCCCTTGCCGAAAAATAAAAATTGGGAAACGGTTGAATTAGCAAGTCACGAAGTCTGTCTTGAAGATAAAATTAAATACGCTGCAAACTTTAAAATTGTAGAAGTAGAATCCAATAAATGGGAAGCAAATCGAATTACTCAGGAGGTCGGGGACGAAATTTTAGTCGTTAATCCTCCCTACAAAACAATGGACGAAAATGAAATAGATCGCTCTTTTGATTTACCCTATACGCGCTTACCTCATCCAAGATATAAAAAACGAGGTGCCATCCCTGCCTATGATATGATTAAGTTTTCAATCAACATGCACAGAGGCTGTTTTGGTGGCTGCAGCTTTTGCACCATTTCTGCGCATCAAGGAAAATTTATTGCATCGAGAAGTGAAAAATCTATTTTGGCGGAAGTCGAAGAAGTGGTTGCTCATCCAGAATTTCGTGGATATATTTCTGATTTAGGAGGGCCTTCTGCAAATATGTATAAAATGAAAGGCAAAGACGAGGCGATTTGTGCGCGTTGTACTTCCCCAAGTTGTATTCATCCTGTTATTTGTAATAATTTGGATACCTCTCATAAACCAATGACGGAATTGTATCGCAAAGTGGATGCACATCCAAAAGTAAAAAAGGCATTTGTGGGTTCTGGAATTCGCTACGATTTATTGGTAGATGATTTTAACAAAAACAATGAAGATGGGAATCACGATGAGTACATTGAACAAGTAATAACAAGGCATGTGAGCGGCAGGTTAAAAGTTGCACCTGAACATACATCAGATGCTACATTAAGGGTAATGCGCAAACCATCGTTTAAGTATTTCCATAAATTCAAAGAGAAATACGATAAGATTTCGGAAAAACACGGACTCAATCAGCAACTTATTCCATATTTTATTTCGTCTCATCCTGGCTGCGAAGAAGAAGATATGGCAAATTTGGCCGCAGAAACTAAAGATATGGGTTTTCAATTGGAACAAGTACAGGATTTTACGCCAACACCCATGACCGTTGCTGAAGTTATTTATTACACTGGTGTTCATCCGTATACTTTAAAACCCATAAAAACAGTTAAAACAAAAGAAGAAAAGTTAAATCAAAATCGCTTTTTCTTTTGGTACAAGCGTGAAAATAAAGATTGGATCAAACAAAGGCTTGAGAAAGCAAAACGGCCAGATTTAATTGAAAAATTACTGGGTGATTCCAATGCACCTGCTGTAAAAGCTGTTCCGAAATGGTTAGAAGAAAGAAGAAAAAAAGGAAATTAAAAAAAAATTTGTGATCAATAAACGCCCGAGTTTACTTATCTTATTTGGAAGCCTAGTGTTTCTTGCAGCTAGTTTTCTATTTACATTAATCGTTCATTTATTTATTTTTTCATTAAATAATTTAACAATTGTTCTAATTCCTCTTATCTCTGGTGGATTAGCTTACCTGATCTTTTATTTCTTGCTAAAACAATTTATTAGCACACGACTTTCACAGATTTACAATTCAATTCAACTAAGTCAAAACACAAATTTAGCTTCAAATAACTCCATTGATACACTGATGGATAAAGCAGAAATAGAGGTTGCGAAATGGAAAAACGACAGGAATTTTGAAATTACACGCTTAAAAGAACAGGAGCAATTTAGAAGAGAATTTTTGGGGAATCTTGCCCACGAACTTAAAACGCCTGTTTTTTCAATTCAAGGTTACATCGTAACTTTACTTGAGGGCGGATTAGAAGATAAAAAAATCAATCGCTCGTTTTTGGAGCGTGCCGAAAGGGCAACTGACCGTATGGCAAGTATTTTGGATGATTTAGATCAAATTACTAAATTAGAAGTAGATGAACTTAAGAATGAAATTCGTTCATTTGACTTAATTGAACTGGTAAAAGAAACTTTTGAATCGCTCGAAATTTTAGCAAAAACAAAAGGATATAATTTCAAGTTTGAGAAAGACTACTCAGCTATATTTGTAATGGCTGATCGCACAAAAATTGGACAAGTATTTTCCAACTTATTCGCAAATGCACTTGCTTATGGAATTGAAAAAGGTACTTGCACAATTACGCTCACTCAAATTGAAGATTTTATTGAAATCGAAGTGAGTGACGATGGACCAGGAATTGATCAAGAACACCACAATCGTTTATTTGAGAGGTTTTATAGAGTAGAAAAAAGTAGAAATCGGCACGAAGGAGGTTCAGGATTAGGTTTAGCAATTGTGAAACATATTATTGAATCTCACGGACATACCATCTATTTAAAAAGTGAATTTGGAGTTGGAACGACTTTCTATTTTAACCTAAAGAAAAGTGCTGTGTCTGGCCCTGTAAGTTCTCGGGGAATTCCATTAAATTAGAGGTAATAGTTTACGATAAACATGAGCGAAAAACAAGTTTTTACCTTACAGCAAGTTGTTCGATCAATAAAAAAAACCTTAGAAGATCGTTATACCCAAAATTATTGGGTGAAAGCAGAAATGCATAAATTGAACAAATATCCTAGCGGTCATGCTTTTCCTGAATTGGTGCAAAAAGATGAAAATAAAATTGTGGCGCAAATTACTGGTACAATCTGGAAACAACAGCTCGAGCGTATCAACACTAAATTTATAGAAGTCGTAAAGGAACCACTGAGAGAAGGAACGACACTACTTCTTTTGGTGAAGATAAACTACAGTGAAACCTTTGGTTTAGGATTGCAAATTTTAGACATTGACCCTTCTTTTTCTCTAGGAGAATTGCAAAAGCAACGAGAAGAAACATTGCGAAAGCTTGCAAAAGAAGGCTTGTTAAATCTCAATCAAAAATTACATTTTCCCTTACTTCCTAAACGCGTTGCTATTATTTCGGCAGATTCTAGTAAAGGGCTTTCTGATTTTTTACAAGTATTACAAGAAAATGAAAAATCCTATTTCATATTTACACATCTTTTTAATGCCTATTTACAAGGAGATGTTGCAGTTCAAAGTATCATTTCTGCACTTAAAAAAATTAAAAGAGTAAAAGACCATTTTGATATCGTAATAATTGTCCGTGGGGGTGGCGCAGAAGTCGGAATGACCTGTTACAACAATTACGATCTTTGTAAAGCCATTGCAGAATTTCCTTTGCCTGTATTAACGGGAATTGGTCACTCTACAAATCTCAATGTCGCTGAAATGGTTTCTTTTAGAAATGAGATTACACCTACCAAATTAGCAGAATTCCTGCTGCAAACCTTTCGTGAATTT
>RFSL01000047.1 GCA_009923965.1 Flavobacteriia bacterium
AATGTTAATGCGCGTTCACAGCTTGCCTGAGAACGAAGAAGATGCAGTTGATCTACCGTATAGATTACCAGCTTTATTGCAGACACAGGGAATACCATTTTGCATTCAGAATTCTGGAGATATGGAAGCCATGAATGCACGTAATTTACCCTTCCAAGCTGGGACAGCCATGGCCTATGGATTATCTGAAGAAGAAGCGATACGAGCAATTTCCTTGAGCACTTGTGAGATTCTTGGAATTGATAAAAATTATGGATCCATAGAAGTTGGAAAATCTGCTACTTTATTTGTTTCTAAAGGATCTGCCTTAGATATGCGCACAAATCAAGTTACAACTATACTTATGCAAGGAAAATTTGTTCCAGTCGACAACTTTCAAACAGATTTATATTTAAAATACAAAAAGAAATACGAAGATAAAGAATAGAGAATATCGTATGAAGAGTCTAACCATGAATAGTTTGAGACTTTCCATAATCAAGCATTAAATCTGCCTCAAACTTTAAAAAATCATTCCAACGCTGTTCCACGTCTATTCCATCACCGTATTTTTTTGCATAATGCAGAAATGTAGTATAATGTCGGGCTTCACTCTCCATTAGAGAACGGTAAAATATTTTTAAATCCTCATCTTCTAATTGTTCTGAAAGAATCTTAAAACGTTCACAACTTCTCGCTTCAATCATAGCAGCAAAAAGCATTTGATTTACAAAAAGTCCTTTTTTAGTACTATTTGTCTTATTTCGCCGAAGGAAAACTGATAAATCATTCACATAGGGATCTTTTCTTTCTAAGCCCAATTTGAAACCACGCTCAATTAGCTTTTCGTGAACCATATTAAAGTGCTGCATTTCTTCTTGGCAGATAGCTGTCATCGCTAAAACTAAATCTGAATATTGAGGATATTGAACAATAATTGAAATCGCAGAACTTGCCGCTTTTTGCTCACAGAAAGCATGATCTACAAGTATTTCCTCCAAATTTTTTGAGACGACACTAACCCATCTGGGATCTGTGGCCATTTTCAAACCTAACATATTCTTAATTTTTATCCTTCAATAATAAGGATATAATTATTTTTTTTTCCCTTTCCTAAAAGAATATATTTTCCATTTATTAGGTTTTCTGTAGAAATTACAAACTGTTCATCTACTTTTTCTTTGTTTACTGAAATCGCATTGGCGATTAATTCCCTTCTAGCTTCACTATTCGAAGCCAAGAAATTAGTTTTTCCAGCCATAGCATCAACAATACTCATTCCTTTTCCGAATTCTGCCTGTGATATTCTTGCTTGAGGAACACCATCAAAAATACTAAAGAAATCTTCCTCAGAAAGTGCTTTCAAATCATCTGCTGTAGATTTACCAAATAGGATATTACTAGCGCTAATAGCCGTTTTCAATGCTTCATTATTATGAACACGAACTGTTATATCCTCTGCTAATACTTTTTGCAATACTCTCAAATGAGGAGCTTCTGCATGCTCTTTTTCTAATGCTTCAATTTCTTCTTTTGTTTTCAAAGTAAAAATGCGAATAAAATTTGCGGCATCATCATCAGAAGTATTCAACCAGTATTGATAGAATTGATAAGGCGATGTCTTTTTTGCGTCTAACCAAACGTTACCGCCTTCTGTTTTTCCAAATTTAGTTCCATCTGCTTTTTTAATCAAAGGAGTAGTAACTGCATACGCTTCACCTCCACCTTTTCTGCGAATTAATTCTGTACCAGTCACAATATTTCCCCATTGATCTGAACCACCTAATTGAACGATACAGCGTTTATGTTTATTTAAGTAATAGAAATCATATCCTTGAACCAATTGGTATGAAAATTCAGTAAAAGAAAGCCCTGTCTCTAAACGAGATTTAACGGAATCTTTAGCCATCATATAATTCACAGAAATGTGTTTTCCAACATCTCGAATAAACTCTAAAAAGCTCAAGTTACTAAACCAATCAATGTTATTCACCATCTCAGCAGCATTCTCGCCTTTAAAATCTAAAAAGTTTTCCAATTGTAATTTAACACATTCAACATTATGTTTTAGTGTTGTTTCATCCAATAAATTTCGCTCTTGAGATTTTCCTGATGGATCACCAACCATTCCCGTTGCACCTCCAACTAATGCGAATGGCTTATGTCCAGCTTTTTGAAAATGAACAAGTGTCATAATTTGCACCAAACTACCAATATGCAAAGAATCTGCAGTTGGATCAAAACCAATATAACCCCCAGCACTTTCCTTCAATAAAGCTTCTTCTGTGCCGGGCATAATATCGTGTATCATCCCTCTCCACTTCAATTCTTGAATAAAATTTGTTGGCATCTTATTTTGTTAAGTCTTTAAATACTTCTTCCAATGATTTCTTCTCAATTTTTAAGGTCAGAATCAACCATTTTTCTTTTTGGGCAAATTGGGAGATTTCTTTACGAAGGTCAATATCTGCTGAAGTTTCAATTAGCCAAGCATTGTTTACAGCTTCAACTTTTTGAATATTTTGAATTTTTATTAATTGTGATTTCGAAACTTTTGAATCAAATTCAACATAAACAGTTTGATGCGTCGTTTCATTTTGCAAGATAGAAGCTTTGTCATTTGCAACAATCTTTCCTTTCGAAATAATTACAATTCTATCACATATAGCCTCAACTTCTTGCATAATGTGCGTAGATAAAATCACTGTTTTTTCCTTCCCAATTTTTTTTATAAGCTCCCGAATTTCAACTAATTGATTTGGGTCTAAACCACTTGTCGGCTCATCTAAAATTAAGACTTGTGGGTCGTGAATTATTGCCTGAGCAAGACCAACTCGTTGTCTATATCCTTTTGATAAAGCGCCTATTTTCTTATTTTGTTCGATTTCTAAACCAAGTGTTTGAATCATTTCCGAAACACGATTCTTCAGGTTTTTTATTTTATAAATCCGACCTACAAATTCTAAGTATTCTCGGACATACATTTCTGTATACAAGGGATTATTCTCCGGTAAATAACCGATTATTTGCCGTGTTTCAAGATTATCCACATCCACTTTCATCCCACAAATATGTATTTCTCCAGAAGAAGCAGGAATAAATCCGGTCATTATTTTCATTGTTGTAGATTTCCCTGCTCCATTAGGACCTAAAAATCCAACAATTTCTCCTTTTTTAACCGAAAAACTAATATCACAAACAGCAGCTTGCTCGTCGTAATATTTAAATAAATTTTTGACTTCTATTGACATCTCGGTGCGAAGTTAAGAAAAATCATTTATTCAATTCTTCAGTTTGAATTTTACGGGAAAAAAGTGCAAAAAAGAAGGCGAAAAATGAAACTCCCATTTGAGTTTCAAGACTATCTTCAAAAATAAAGGTAATAATTGAAACACAAATAAAAAGAAAACCTATTAGCGACTGATTTTTCAATTGAAAGCGTAAAAAATTAAATAGAATATAGCAAAAGAACACTATGCCAAATAAGCCAAAAGTCAAACAAAAAGTAATATAGGTATTGTGTGCTCGCAATCTCCTTTCAGGAAGTAATTTTGAGTTTTTTCTCTCATACATTTTCTCCATCGCAATTTTTTTATCTCCTGTCCCAACACCAAAAACCCAGTTTTCTTTTATTACTTGCCAACCCGTTTTCCAATACTCTATCCTTTCTAAAATTGAATGGCCGTTTGGATTACTAGTATTATGAATTTGAAAACGCACACCATAAAGTCTTGCAATCAATCCTGATTTTGTTTCATTAATATCTGCGTAGCCTAGTTCAATATTATGTATGTCTTTTGAACTTAATTTTAATACACAATCTCCTCTAACAGGTAAATTTTTTGAATGCAGATACCTTTCTAAAGTACTTGAAAGTTTTTGCTTGCGTAAATCCAAGCTATCAAATGGAATAAGTGAACGTTTATTCCATTCTTCTTTTAGGGAAATATAATTTGCTGGGGACGTTTCGTTATACTCAATAGGAATCATTAAATAAAGTATTGTAGAAGAAATCAAAATAAGAAAAACGGAGATAATTCCGAGTGCCCAAAAATATTTTTTAGCATTAAAAAGCTTCCAAAGCAGTGTTCCAAAGACAACAATTAATACAGCTATTATTCCAGATAAAACTTGACTGTAATAAGAATAAAACAAAAACCAAAGTCCAACCAGCAAGAAAAGATATTTCCATTTTGGATGATAAGATTTCAATTCAAGAAGCACTGGGATTCCGATGGCAATTAATATTCCATAACGGATATGAGATCCAAAACGCGATAAATCTCGAATATCATTTAGTTCAAAGATTTCTCTAAATAACGTGTAAATAGTAAAATTATAAATAGATGTTACAAGAAGGGTTAATACAAAAAGTAGAAATAGTTTTCGAATTATTGAAGTAGTTGGAATGGGATTAGAGCAAATAATCAAGGGAATAGCAATAAGTGATGCCTTAACCCTTAAATCATCAAAACCATGAGAGATATCCTCTGTCCACAAAATTCCTAGAAGATGTATCAGATAAAAAAGTAAAATAAAAATAAAGAACCGGTTTTTTTTGAGATTAGCGAAATTTCCCTTAAAATCTGCAACAAGCAATAAATTTAAGCCACCAAGCATCATTCCTAATGACAAGAAAAATTTACTTGAAACAATTCCAACAAGAAGAAGTGAAAGAATAAAAAAGTGAATTTTCTCTTGAATTAAAGATTGCCGAAGTTTTAAAAACATAAACGTTAAACGTTTATTTTTTCAAGATAGTATTGTAATTCGAAGAATTTTCAAATAAAGAAAGTGCCTTTTTAATTGCTTCATCATTTCGGAAAGAATCTATTGTCCTTCCTTTTTGAAAATAATAGCGAGAGACAATTTCATTCTCTAACATTTGACAAATTTCTACCTTGAATTTTTCTAAATCACGTTCTTTTGAAGGGATCACCTTTGCCATCATGTTGTTATATTCGATTTCTATGTCTTTTGAAAAACCTTCTTTTTCAGCTATTTCTTTCATTTTACTTAATAATTCTTCTGACGCTGTGGTGTATTTCAACTCTTGTTTAATTATATATGCTTTAAATTCTAGAAAATCAGCTTCAGATAATTTAAATTCCCCAGGAAGCGAAATTTTCGGATTTTTAAAGGCATAATCTGTAGCATAATTAAAAATATGATTTTCCGAAAGCAAAAGCTCAGAGAGTCTACTTAAATTAAGTAGTTCAGTTTTTATATCAGGTTCAATTCCTCTTCCATCAATAACATCCCTTCCATTTCTTGTTTTAAATGTTTTTAGCAAGGAATCAGCTACTTCAATTGCATTATCGCCATTTTCTTTATCGTAGTATTCTAATCGTTGCACACAGCGACCTGAAGGCGTGTAATATTTTGCGATGGTTACTTTTATTTTTGAACCATATTTTAAATCGTAGGTTCGCTGAACCAGTCCTTTCCCAAAACTTGTCTGCCCAATAATTACCGCACGATCTAAATCTTGCAAGCTGCCAGCAACAATTTCACTAGCTGAAGCAGATCCTCCGTCTATCAATACACAAAGTGGCAAATTAAGATCAATTGGCACATCCAATGTTTTGTAAACGCTATTTTCTTCTTTTACTCTACCTTTTGTTGAAACAACTACTTGATTTTTTTCAATGAAAAAATTAACAATTTTGACTGCCTCAATTAATAAACCTCCACCATTTCCGCGCAAATCTAAAACCAAACTTTCCATTCCATCACCTTTTAATTTACTTAGTGCAGATTGAATATCTGAAGCAGCAGTCTGTGTAAAACTATTGAGTTTAATATAACCTGTTTTTTTGTCAATCATTCCAAAATAGGGAACATCAGGAATTTTTATTTCATCTCTTGTAACAGAAATTATTTTTCTTCCTTCAATTTTCCGTTCGATTTCAATTTTAATAGTTGTTCCTTTTGGACCTTTTAATGCAGATGAAACTTCGTCTGAAGATTTATTAAGCATTGATTTTCCATCAATTGAAAGAATTTTATCCCCTGCTTTTAAGCCATTTTTTTCTGCAGGATTTCCTTCATAAGGTTCACTAATATATGTATCACTACCTATTTTGACAATTAAAGAGCCAATTCCTCCGTATTGACCAGTTGTCATCATCCTGTAATCTTCAATGTCTGACTCGTGATAATATACCGTGTAAGGATCTAATTCCTTAAGCATTGCATCAATAGCTGTTTTTGAAAGCGTGCCATTTTTAGGCTCATCTACAAAATATAAATCTAAGTGTTCATATACTTGATCCATAATTTCGAGATTCTTAAGCACTTCAAAACCGTTAGATTGCCCTAGTGCAGAAAATGAAATAAGTTGAATAAAAAGAATAATGTTAAAAAATAGAATCTTCATTTTTAGTTGATTTGTTTAATTCGTGCTACAAATTTAATTAAAGTTGAGACTAACTTATCTTCAATTTCACTTGCAGTAAGAAGAGAATTAAAATTATAAATAATTGCGATGGCAAAAGGCCTATTTTTGAATACTTTAGTTTCTTCAAGTATAAATTTATTTTTACGAAGGGCTTCAATAATTGATCTTTTGAGATAATTACGGTCATGAGAATGCTTAAATCGTCTTTTGGGAACAGAAATCAAAACACTAAAATCCTTTTGCGAAATTGGTTTTTCAAGGTGCAAATAATTTATTAAAAAAGGAAAGTCTCGAAATTTTTCTCCCTCTTGAAATAATTTCTCAATAAGGGTGTGGCTACATAACTTATACTCTTTTCCAAAAGTTTGATTCATGCTGTAAAGTTCAACAATTTTCTTGTCTCTACAAGCCAGATTGATAGAGTTCTACAATTTTATAACGAAAGTCACTTAATTTTTTTAACTCGGCTGCATCTTTATATTGCCCTTCAAAAGAAACAATGAAAGAAGAATAAAGGGATTTTATTTCATCAAAATGTTTGTTAGAATTTAATTTCTTAAAAACACTATTTGATAAGAAGCCAGGGCTTTCTCCTAAAAGGAGTTTTGTAAGCGATTCAATTATCTCTTCGGATAATTCAATCAATTCTTTTTCATCCATATTTTTATTTTAAAACTACGTTAATTCTTCAAAATCATCAAAATGTGTGTCATCTTTTTTATTCATGTTACTAAAGCGCGATTTTATATCAAATAATGGTTTACCTGAAATCAGATAATTAACAGCATTAA
>RFSL01000048.1 GCA_009923965.1 Flavobacteriia bacterium
GCATATGTTATTGGTGGATTTGTGCGCGATTTACTTCTTGAGAGTCCATCAAAAGACATAGATATTGTCGTTATTGGTGATGGACCAGAGCTCGCATCTGCAATTGCCAAAATTATGCGCGTCAAATCTGTGAGTATTTATAAAAATTATGGTACCGCTCATTTTCGCTACAAAGATCTAGATGTTGAATTTGTAGGAGCTCGCAAGGAATCCTATGTTTCAGATTCAAGAAAACCAGAAACAGAGATTGGAACACTAAAAGATGATCAAAATCGCAGGGATTTTACCATCAATACACTTGCTTTAGACCTACGTCTAGAAACTTTTGGAAATATTCTAGATCCTTTTAATGGTATTGCAGATTTAGAAAAAGGAATTATTAGAACTCCCCTTGAACCTGAAATAACCTTTAGCGACGATCCACTCAGAATGTTAAGAGCAATACGTTTTGCTTCACGTTTAAACTTTAAAATTGAAATTTCATGCTTGGAGGCTATTCGAAAACAAGCTAAGCGCTTGGAAATAATATCAAGAGAAAGGATTAGTGAAGAGCTAAATAAAATAATACTAAGTGAAACTCCTTCTCGTGGTTTTAAATTACTAGATTCTACCTACTTATTGGAACAATTTTTTCCGGAATTTATTCAACTAAAAGGAATTGAAACAATTGATGGAAAGAGTCACAAAGATAATTTCGAACACTCCTTAGAAGTTTTGGACAACATATCACAAAATACAGATTCGCTGTGGCTTCGTTGGGCTGCTATTCTTCATGACATCGCAAAACCACCGACAAAAAGATTCGATCCAATTGTAGGATGGACATTCCACGGTCACGAGGAATTAGGGTCAAAATGGGTGCCTCGTATTTTTAAAAATCTGAAATTACCACTTGATCAGAAGATGAAATATGTTCAGAAGTTAGTACGGCTTCATCTTCGACCAATTGCACTTATTAAAGGTTCTGTTACTGATTCTGCAATCCGCCGCTTATTAAATGAAGCAGGAGATGATATCGAAGATCTTATGTTGCTATGCAATGCTGATATTACCTCAAAAAATGAATTTAAAGTTAAGAAATACAAGAATAACTTTGAATTAGTATCTCAAAAGCTAAAAGATGTTGAAGAGAAAGACCGTATTCGAAATTTTCAACCACCTGTTAACGGTGAATTAATTATGAGGACTTTTAATATTGGTCCAGTTGCTGAAATTGGAACCATTAAAAGCAAAATAAAAGAAGCAATCCTAGAGGGTGAAATTTCAAATAATTTTGATGAAGCTGTTGCAGAAATGCTAAGATTGGGAAAAGAAATGGGATTATCTGTTGTAAAAACTCCTGTTTTTAATAAATAATTTTAATTTTACATAGATTGAAAAATCAAAAGTATGCCAGGACTAAAATTCAGAGTTTTATTGGATTCAGAGAAAAAAGAAGAAGTCTTTCGCGATATTCTCATTGCAGATACTGATAATTTTGAGTCTTTTTATAAAATTATTTTGGATTCCTTTGATTTTAAAGGTGATCAAATGGGTAGTTTTTATGTTTCCAATGATATGTGGGACAAAGGACATGAAATTAGCTTAATGGATATGACCTATGATGATGATTCGATTGACGAGCCGTCTACAGTTATGAATTCAGCCACTATTAAAGATTTTTTACTCGAACCCGATCAAAAATTTATCTTAGTTTACGATTTCCTTTGCATGTGGATCTTTCTTGTCGAATTAATTGGATTTGATAAAACTGAACCAAAAAAACCAAGTGTTTTGCTTTCAATAGGAAAAGCGCCAGCTGAAAATTCAAGAGAAGATATTACAGAAGATTTATTCAGCGATCAAAGATTAGAAGGTGGGCTTGATGACGATGACGATGACGATGAGCTTGGATTTAATGAATTTGATGATGACTATTCGGATGATGATTTAAGTGAATTTAGCCAATATGAATCATAATTTATGAGGATATCAGATCCAATCGGTGAAGCAATTCTTGATTACGCCGAAAATAGAAAACCAAATGATATAATTGTATCTTCAGAATTGTGTGAAGATGACGTAATTCCTCTTGAAGTTCTCTTTCGTACACGAAAAGAAATGCCGGAATTAGAGTTAAAAGCTCTTGAAATTTGTCGTGGGGATGTTTTGGATGTTGGAGCCGGAGCTGGAATACATTGCTTAGAATTGCAAAAAAAAGGATTGAATGTTTTTGCTATTGAAGCCTCGCTCGGTGCAACTGAGCACTTAAGGAATTGTAATATCCCAGTGGAACATGTTCTTTTTGAAAATTTTGCCCCAAACACGAAATACGATACGATTTTAATGCTCATGAACGGAATAGGAATAGCAGGGACATTAGGGCAACTAAAAGCGACACTTTTACATGTAAAATCACTTTTAAAACCTGGCGGTCAACTATTGTGCGATTCATCCGATATTCGCTATTTATATGAGGATGATGATGGAGCTCTTTGGATGAATCTGAACGCTGAATATTATGGGAATTTCCGTTTCCAAATGCACTACAAAAAAACATCAGGTCCATGGTTTGATTGGCTCTATGTCGACTATGACAGTCTCCATATTATTGCTAATAAAGTTGGCTTTACGTGTAAAAAAATTTCTGAACAAGAAAATCATTTCCTAGCACAATTGAGTATCGATTAATATGAAACGATTTACTTTATTTCTGCTTTTTACGATTCCCTTTCTATCTCAAGCTCAAATAGAGAAAAAAAGTCTCTTATGGGAAATTCGATATCCTTGCAATAATCAAATATCATATCTTTTTGGAACCATGCACATCATGGATGAAGAATCTTTTTTTTTACCGAAAAAACTATTGCTCTTACTTGCAAAATCTGAAGCATTGTGCATGGAGATTAACTCACTAAATAATGCAGAACTATCACCAAATAAATTGATTTTAGAAAAAGGAAGTTTCAATGATATTTTTTCTGAAAAAGAACTAGACACCATTCATCAATGGGCGAGGGAAGAATTGTTAATGGAGGTTGAGCAATTTGATGAGAATTTTAAGCAAGCAAAGCCATTTTTAGTCCTGCAATTTATTCTACAAAATTCGCTTCCAGAATATACAAAGTCACAGGAATTAGAACTTGAAAATAAAGCAAAACTTAAAGATATTGAACTTCTCGGCTTAGAAACAATAGATCAACAACTAAAACTATTTGATGATTTAACTTCAGTTGAACAAAAAAATATGATCTTAGATGCCTTGAGAAATCAAGATAAAGCGAAGCTTGAATTTAAGGAACTAGAGAAACTTTATTTACTCCAAAATCTTGATTCTTTGAATTCATTTATTCAAAATGATAATTCGCTCCCAAATTCACGGATTTTCTTGGAAGAACGGAATATCCGGTGGATTTCACTAATGAAGAATATGATGTCAAAACAAAAAGTCTTTTTTGCTGTCGGTGCGGCACATCTTGCAGGGCCAGAAGGATTAATTGAGTTACTAATTAAAGAGGGATATGAACTAAATGCCATAAAATTATGAGAAAGCTAATACAAATTCTTCTTTTTCTACTACTAACAAGTTGTTCAACCTATTCTGATCAAGAAATTCAAGATTTTGATTCTAAAATTTCATCGCACATTAATAGAAATAAGCTAAAATTTATAAAATCTTCTTCTGGATTGTATTATCATCTTAAAAAAAATGGAGAAGGCAAATTTATTCTCTATACAGATAGTGTCTCAATCACTTATTCCGGTTTTCTGTTAAACGGAAAACGTTTTGACAATCAAAAAAATCCCATAACTTTTGCTGTTCGAGATTTAATCGCCGGATGGAAAGAAGTATTGCTAATGTGTAAAAAAGGTAGTGAAGTTCAAATGATCCTTCCACCATCGATTGCTTATGGAGATCATAAATTAGATAATATCCCACAAAATTCAATTTTGAAATTTAATATGAAGGTTTGGGATGTAAAATAAGTCGAAAAACTTGCTATTTAAAAGGCATTTCTTACTTTTGAGTTCAAAATTAAATTAATCTAAATTATGAGTGTTTTAGTAAACAAAAACTCAAAAGTTCTTGTTCAAGGTTTCACTGGAACCGAAGGGACATTTCACGCAAGCCAAATGCTTGAATATGGTACAAATATCGTTGGTGGTGTTACACCAGGAAAAGGTGGGACAAGTCATTTAGATAGACCGGTTTTTAATACAATGCAAGATGCAGTTGAGAAAACGAAGGCAGATGTTTCTATTATTTTTGTACCTCCAGCATTTGCAGCAGACGCAATCATGGAAGCTGCAGCTGCGGGAATACAAGTAATTGTTTGTATTACAGAAGGAATTCCTGTTAATGATATGATAAAAACCAAAGAATACATTAAAGGTTTTAAATGCAGATTAATAGGTCCAAATTGTCCTGGAATAATTACAGCAGGAGAAACTAAAATAGGAATAATGCCCGGTTTTGTTTTCAAAAAAGGGAAAATTGGTATTGTTTCAAAATCTGGAACACTTACCTATGAAGCAGCAGACCAAGTTGCTAAAGCTGGTTTGGGAATTACAACTGCAATTGGTATTGGAGGAGATCCAATAATTGGAACAACAACACAAGAAGCTGTTGCCTTATTAATGAATGATCCAGAAACAGATGGCATTGTAATGATTGGAGAAATTGGTGGTAATCTTGAGGTCCTTGCAGCAAGATGGATTCAAGAATATGGCACAAAACCAGTTGTTGGATTTATCGCTGGTGAAACTGCTCCTGTAGGAAGAACAATGGGGCACGCTGGAGCAATTGTAGGTGGAAAAGACGATACTGCACAAGCTAAAAAACGCATTTTGAGAGAATGTGGTGTTCATGTAGTAGATTCACCAGCTCATATTGGTGCAAAAATGGCAGAAGTTCTTTCCTTAAAAGTATAAAAAGAATAACCTTTCTGCTATTTCTTTTAATTCCAGAAATCCCAAGTAAGACCAATTTTTATTTGAGTAGAAGGCATCGGAGAACCAATAATAAAAGTTTGCATTCTGTTAGCCCACAAATAGGCTAAATTATCCCAACGAAGAAAAAAACGAAATTTATCAACTTCAAATCCTGAAAAAACTCCCGCATTCAACATTCCAGAATTAAAAGCAGTTTGACTCAAAACAGTAAAATCAAAAATTCCCATTTGTGGATTAAATGTCAAACTTTTATAACTTGAGAGAACAATAAAGTCAAATCCCAACATCCCTTTTAATTTTTTTGCCTTAAAAATTCCTCCTTTTATCAAGAAGCGCGTTTCAAAAGTATGCTGTGGAAGAAAATTAATGGATTTATCCATCCTTGTAAAAGTATAACTTGGATAAATATGAAAAATTGAAAAGTGTAATTCTGAAGAAATTTTTGCTTGATGAATTATTGCTGAAGAAATAGCTAAATCTCTTTGCCATTTGGAAAGACTTGTATTAAAAAAATAATTTTGATTAAACGAAATAAGAGCATAATCAAGTGAAATAAGCTGTTTCCCTAAAGCTTTAGAAATTGCAAACTTTAACTTTTGATGTGTTTGCAATTCGAAATTTTCCAATTTATAAAAAACGTTATTGGAAGAATAATAACGTTGGAAAACAAGAGGTAAGCTTCTTATAAAAGTATGATTTACAGCAATTTTATAACCCGAAAATATAGAATGCACCTCAGAAAAAGAGCGAAAAGTATTTTTTGCTCCATACAAGTTTAAAGATGAGGAATTTGAAAGTTGAAAGAACTTATTTTTAAATTGAAACTGCTCGTTTATATCAAATTCTGTTGTGTCGCTTTTAATATCAAAATTTGCATAGTTCCAATTTCGTAAAACTGCATGTGTGGAAAATTCAAGAAAGGGAGTTTTATAAAAAATACCGAGTTGATTTTCAAACGTTTTTAAAGTATATGTATCACTTGTCTGCGTACTATCAAAATAAATAGAATCATAACTATTGATAATAGTGGAATTTTCAAAATAAGAACGCTTTAAATTCTCATAAAACTGCTTTATTTCTAAACCAAATACATGTAAAGAATCTGAAAACAATGAAAATGAATTTGTTAAACAAACTTTTGAATTCGTTAAAAGGCTTGAAGCATCATTTTTTTTAACTGGAAGTAAGTCTGGTGAAAAGTTTACTGCTTGAGAATCACTCACCACTCCCCCATTCCATTCACGCAGTTCTTTTGCACTGAAAACCTCTAATAAAAATGAATGGTGCTTCTTATTTCGAGCCAATTGAAAGGCGTAAGAACTTTTGGAAAAAGATGAATTTCGAAAAAATCCATTGGTTTTGTCTGTTCCGATTTGTAAATTGAGTAAAAATCCTTTTTTAAAAGCTTGCTGATAGTTTAAACTGAGTGATTGCGACCCTTGCGACCCAAATAAATAAGAAAATCCTACATGAGGAAGAGCAGAAAATGTAAGTGCTGTTCTTTTCTTTTGAATGGAAGAATAGATGGAAGAATTAACATCGAGTAAATCGAAACTTGGTAAACCAAAACGATTGTGAAGTGATTTTAGCGGAAAAGAGGATGAAAAATAAATGCTATTACGATCTATTGTATCTATATTCCCTAGTGTTGAATAGGTAGATTTCAATGTATCAATAGGAATACCGATTTGCACTTGAGAATGACAACACTGCTGTATGAAAAATAAAAGAATACTAATTCTAAGGTACATAATGGAAAACAAACTTAACAAAAAAAGGGGCAAAAGCCCCTTCAATTTAGTTCAAAAAGTAAAATTACATTTTATTGATAAAAACCTGAAGTCCAGATTTTAAGTTTGCTGCTTTATTTTTGTGAATAACATTCTTCTTTGCTAGTTTATCCAACATAGCAACAACAGTTGGAAATAGAATTTCAGCTTCTTTTCTATCTGTTAATTCACGCAATTTACGTGTTGCATTTCTAGTAGTTTTATGTTGGTATTTATTCAATACTCGTTTAGTATCGTTTGAACGAATTCTCTTGATTGATGATTTGTGATTTGCCATTACTATTTTAT
>RFSL01000049.1 GCA_009923965.1 Flavobacteriia bacterium
TCAAGCACAAGGAACAAGTTTATTTGTGTTAATGCTTCCAGTTGTTTCTTTTGCAGTATTAAATTATTGGAAAAGTGGAAATGTTAAATGGGAATATGGCCTTGTAATCGCAATGACATTTATAGTAGGTGCATTTTTTGGATCAAAATTATCCTTAAAAATTTCTCCGGGTCTTGTGCAATTACTTTTTGGAATTTTAATGGCATATATTTCTTTTCGAATGATTCTTTCAGGCTACACTTCAATTTCTTCAGATGAATCTTGAGCTAAAAGAATTACTTAGTACTAAAGTTTCCGCTATTTATGAAAAAATAAAGGGCTACAGGGAGCATTTGCATCAAAATCCAGAGCTTTCCTACAAGGAATTCAATACAATGGAATATGTTGCAGCAAAGCTCAAAGAAATTGGAATTCCCTATGAAAAAGGTGTAGCTGGAACTGGAATTGCTGGCATTATTCGTTCTTCTAAACATTCAGAAAATCAAGCTTGCATAGGTTTGCGCGCAGATTTAGATGCCTTGCCGATTCAGGAGCAAAATACAGCGTCTTATAAGTCAAAAGTTGAGGGCGTAATGCATGCTTGTGGACATGATGTTCATACATCTATTTTGCTTGGTGCTGCAGAGATTCTTTTTGAATTGCGTGAGGACTTAGAGCATCCTGTAAAACTAATTTTTCAACCAGGAGAAGAAAAAAATCCAGGTGGTGCAAGTTTACTAATTGAAGCAGGTGTCTTAGAAAACCCAAAAGTTAAGGAAATGTATGCTCTTCATGTATTTCCTGAGTTAGAAGTTGGTAAATTGGCTATAAGACCAGGTTTAAATATGGCTTCTTGTGATGAACTTCATCTTGAAATTATTGGTGTTGGTGGTCATGGGGCTATGCCAGAGAAATGTATAAATCCAATTCTAATTGGTTCAGAATTTATTATTGAGGCACAAAACATCATTCATAAATCTTGCCCTAAGGAAGTTCCATGTGTAATAAGTTTTGGACATTTTAACGCTCTTGGCGCTACAAATGTAATTCCTGAACGTGCAGAAATAAAAGGCACTTTTCGAACTATGAATGAAGAATGGAGGCAAAAGGCAGCTATTCTATTAATGGATTTAGCTAATAACTTAGAAAATAAGTACAAAGGAAATGTTAATTTGATCGTTTCAAAAGGTTATCCTTTTTTAAAGAATGATGAAGAACTCACAGAAAAATTAAAAACAAAATTTGAATCTTTCTTTGGTCCGGAAAAGATTGAGGGATTAGCACTTCGCATGACTTCTGAAGATTTTTCATTTTACAGTCAAACGATTCCAGTTTGTTTTTTCCGTTTGGGAGTTGGAAACAAGGAAAAAGGAATTATTTATAGTGTCCATCATCCAAAGTTTGATGTTGATTCAGTGTGTTTAAAAACTGGGATGCTTGCAATGATTCAAGCTGCTTTATGATTCGCATACTTTTTCTTATTCTAGTTTTATACTCTTGTTCAAAAGAAAAACAAGCGTACAATAAACTAAATGGCATTTGGGAAGTAACTCAGGCGAGAATTGTAGATGGACAAGGATTTACATTTTATGATGATTCCCCAACAGGAACAATAGAATTTCAATCGAAAACAAAAGTTTGTTCTGCAACATTCGCTTTTTCTTATGAAAATTTAGCAGAAGTTCCATTGATGATTTATGACACTCTTGACTACAATTCAGCAACATTTGCATTAAATAATAAAGGAGAACAATTGGAGATAATTCAGGGTGGTTTTGGAAGTCTTTCGGATAAATTTAGAATTATTGTTTTAACAAAAGATGCTTTAGTTATCGAATATTACGATTATCTAAACTATAAACTCAAGCGATTTACCCTTAGAAAAAAGTAATTTACAGAAAGCCCAATTCTAATTTTGCTTCTTCACTCATCATGTCTTTATCCCAAGGTGGATCAAAAACAATGTTCACTTTAGAACTTAGAACACCTTCAACAGTTGCAACTTTATCTTCGATTTCCTTCGGCATACTTTCAGCAACAGGGCAATTTGGGGAAGTTAGCGTCATTTCAATTGTAACATTTCCTTCTTCATCTATTTTTACCTCGTAAATCAAACCCAATTCATATACATCAACAGGAATTTCTGGATCATAGATTGTTTTTAACATGCTCACAATTTTATTTTCTAGGTCTTCCATTTTAGTGTTGAATGTATTTAAGTGCTTCCATTTTTATTTTCTTTATCATGCCATTTAATCCATTAGCCCGAGTTGGAGAAAGGTGTTCTTGAAGTCCAATATCAGAAATAAACTTTAAATCAGTTTTTAGAATAGTTTCTGGATTTTCATCATTTAAAACGCGAATTAATAACCCAATAATTCCTTTGGTAATAATTGCCTCTGAATCTGCCGAAAACTGCATTTTCCCATTAGTAAAAGCTGCATTTAGCCAAACACGAGATTGACAACCCTCAATTAATCGCTCATCTGTTTTTAATTCCTCTTGAATAAGGGGTAAATCTTTTCCAAGATCGATTAAGTATTCGTATTTAGCCATCCAATCGTCAAACATCTCAAATTCTGAAACGATTTCTTCTTGTTTTTCTTGGATAGTTTGAATTGCCATTATTTCAACATGTTTATACTTTTTTCTACTGCCTCCACAAATAAGTCAATTTCTTCTTTGGTATTATAAAAGGCAAAGGAAGCGCGTGTCGTCCCAGGTATTTTATAAAAATCCATCAGTGGTTGAGTGCAATGGTGACCAGTGCGAACAGCAATTCCTTGTTTATCAAGTAAGGTTCCAATATCAAAAGGGTGAATTCCATCCACAGTAAAAGATATAACACTTGTTTTATTTTTTGCTTCACCAATGATTTGCAATCCTTCAAATGTATCTAAAAGATGTTCGGCATATTTTGTTAACTCTCCTTCGTGTTTTTGAGCTCCATCAAGATCAATTGAGTTTAAAAAGCCAACAGAAGTTCCTAAGCAAATACCACCAGCAATATGTGGAGTACCAGCTTCAAATTTAAAAGGTAATTCATTATAACTTGTGTGTTCAAACGTAACTCGTGAAATCATATCGCCACCACCTTGATAAGGCGGCATTCGATCCAACAGATCTTCTTTTCCATATAAAACTCCAATGCCAGTGGGCCCAAATAATTTATGGCTTGAAAAAACATAAAAATCGCAATCTAGATCTTTCACATCGATTTTCATATGTTGAATACTTTGGGCTCCATCTAATAGTACTTTAGCTCCAACAGCATGTGCTTTTTGTGTTAATTCTTTCACTGGATTAATTGTACCAAGTGTATTTGAAATATGGGTAATCGCCAGTAATTTTGTTTTTTTCGAAAGCAATATATCAAATTCCTCTACAATTAATTCTCCTTTAAAATTGATAGGAGCTACACGAAGTATCAGGCCTTTTCTTTGACAAAGCAATTGCCACGGAACGATATTAGAATGGTGTTCCATTGCAGTAATTAAAATTTCATCTCCGGCGGTCAATAATTCTCCATAAGACGATGCAACAAGATTTATTCCGTCAGTTGTTCCTTTCGTAAAAATAACTTCTTCTGCTTTTCGTGCATTAATAAAGTGTTGAATTTTCTTACGTGCTTCTTCAAATTCTGTTGTGGCTTTTTGACTCATAAAATGAACACCACGATGTATGTTGGCATTTTCTTTAGAGTAGAATTTATTTATGGCATTTAAAACGATTTGTGGTTTTTGAGAAGTTGCACCATTATCAAAATAGATTAAACTTTTGCCATAAATTTCTTGCCTTAATGCAGGAAATTCTTCCCGGATTTCACGAACATTGAAAGGTTTTTTAATGATTTCTGTCATAGTCAAGTACAAAGTTAAGCATTCCCTTATTTTGAAACGTTCTAAACAGAAAAGAGTTTTAAAATAATGATACTTATCTTGGCTTAAGGTTGATATATGGAATTAAAATTTCTTCCATTGAAATTCCACCATGTTGAAAAGTATTTTCGTAATAATTAACAAAATGATTGTAATTGTTAGGGTAAACAAAAAAATCTTGACCTTTTGCAAAAACAAATTCAGAAGACATTTTTAGTTTTGGCAAAAAAGCTTCCTGAGGATTTTGCACCGAAAAAACCTCTTTTTTATTATAGCTTAAACCTCTTCCCACTTTATATCTCAAGTTAGAATTAGTGCTTTTTTCACCGACTATACGCACTGGATTAGTTACTTTTATTGTTCCATGATCACTTGTAATCATTAGCCTTACACCAGCTTCCGCAATTTTTTTAATAATTTCTAAAAGTGGTGAATGTTCAATCCAAGAAACAGTGATAGAACGATAAGCCGCCTCATCTTCTGCCAATTCACGGATGATTTCCATTTCGGTTCTAGCATGAGAAAGCATATCTACGAAATTATAGACAATGAAATTAACGTCATTCTCTTTTAATAGATGAAATTGCTCGCTTAATTTTTTTCCTGCTTCAACTTTAGTTATTTTATTATAGCTCCACTTTACATTTTTGCCCAAACGTTTTAAATGAGCCTCTAGGAAATCTTGTTCGTGCATGTTTTTTCCACCTTCATCATCTTCATTTTTCCAAAGCTGAGGAAAGCGTTTTTCAATTTCAGATGGAAGTAAACCTGCAAAAAATGCATTTCTAGCATAGTGTGTGGCTGTTGGAAGAATAGAATAAACAATTTCTTCTTCATCTTTAACAAAATACTTTGCAAAAATAGGCTCAATCATTTTCCATTGATCAAAGCGCAAATTGTCAATTAGTAGAACTGCTATTTTTTCGCTTCCAATTTTCGGTGCTATTTTGTTTTTTATAACATTCTGAATCATTAAAGGAGCTTCTTCCGTTCCATTTAGCCAATCAAGGTAGTTATCTTCAATAAAATCTGCAAAAAGTTTATTGGCTTCTTTTTTTTGCATTTCAAGAATTTCACGCATTCCAGATTCCTCAATTGTATCGAGTTCAATTTCCCAAAAAACTAGTTTCGCGTATAATTCTTTCCATTCTTCGGCATCCAATCTCCCGTTTAAAAGCATTCCTAATTGCCGAAATTCTTGCTGATAATTAGAATTTGTTTTTTGTGAAACCAATTTACTCTTATCAAGAATTTTTTTGATGCTCAATAAAATTTGATTTGGATTTACAGGTTTGATGAGGTAATCTGCAATTTTACTTCCAATTGCTTCTTCCATTATATGTTCCTCTTCACTTTTTGTGATCATTACAACCGGCACGAGTGGAAAAGCTTCTTTTATCTGAGATAAGGTTTCAAGCCCAGAAAGTCCAGGCATATTTTCGTCTAGGAAGACAATATCGTAGCTCTTTTCATGGCATTTATCAACTGCATCAGAACCATTTGTAACTCCGTCAACTGAGTAACCTTTATTCTCTAAAAAAAGAATATGGGGCTTTAATAATTCAATTTCATCATCTGCCCAAAGAATTTTACCTTGCATTTGCCTTATTTTTAATAGCTTTGAATAATTATTCTAAAGTTAATCAATTGCGACCGAACTTAAATCGAAATAACAAGAAGAAAATTGTTAACGACCCAGTATATGGTTTTATTTCCATACCTGATGAAATTATTTTTGATGTCATAGAACATCCGTTCATGCAACGACTCCGTCGTATTATGCAATTAGGCTTAAGTCATCTTGTTTATCCAGGTGCAATTCACACGCGTTTTCATCATGTTTTGGGAGCGATGCATTTAATGTCTCAGGCAGTTTCAACAATTCGCAGAAAAGGAAATGACATTTCTTCGGAAGAGGAACGCGCTGTTTATTTAGCAATATTACTTCACGACATCGGCCACGGACCTTTTAGTCATGCATTAGAATACGAAATTGTTTGTGGAGTTAGTCACGAGAAAATTTCGGGCTATTTTATAGATCGCTTAAGTTCTGAATTTGGAGAAGATTTAAATAGAGCACTTTTAATTTTTCAAAATAAGTATGAAAAGCCCTATTTACACCAGTTGGTTTCTAGTCAATTGGACATGGACCGCTTGGATTATTTAAATCGTGATAGTTTTTATTCTGGAGTAAGTGAGGGAATTATTGGCAGCGAGCGCTTAATTGAAATGCTGAATGTTCATGATGGACATTTGGTTCTTGAAGAAAAAGGAATTTATTCAATTGAAAAATTTATCGTTGCTCGGCGTTTGATGTATTGGCAAGTTTATTTACACAAGACTGTTGTTGCTGCAGAATACATGCTTATTTATACTTTGCGAAGGGCAAAAGAGTTGGTTAAAAACGGCGAAGTAATTTTTGCAAGTTCTGCCTTAAAGTTTTTTCTTGAAAATGATATAAAACAAGAAGATTTTGAGCAAAACCCTAAAGTTTTAGATTTTTTCGCTCAGCTCGATGATTATGATATTTTGGGAGCAATCAAAGAGTGGCAGAATAATTCAGATCAGGTTTTATCGATTCTTTCTAAGGCACTTGTGAACCGCAAACTTTTTAAAATTGAAATTTCAAAAGAGCCATTTAGTAATGCTAGAATTGAAAATGAAAAAAAGACGGTGCAGTCATTATATAATTTGACGCCTGAAGCTCTTGATTATTTTGTGTACTCGGATATTCTAACAAATAAAGCGTATAATCAAGACAAGGAAAATATCAATATTTTAATGAAGACTGGAGAAATAATTGATCTCACAAAAGCTTCTGATAATTTAAATATTTCAGCATTGGCTCAGCCAGTTGAAAAGTATTTTTTATGTTATCCAGTAGCCTGATTTATTTCTTTTTTACTTCTTCTTTCGTTACCATTGTTTTTTGCAAAGCAACTGAAGTCGGAATTGTAATTAAATAGCCTTCTGCATTTCGAATGTACATAAAGAAAAAGGAAATATCTACGAGTTTACCTTCCACATCATATTCTTTGTCTAAAACACGAATACTTTGCCCAATTTTTAAGGGGTGATTAAAAAACAAGATTAAACTTGAGGTAATATTTGAAAGAATTGACCATTGTGCAAAAAATGCAATCCC
>RFSL01000050.1 GCA_009923965.1 Flavobacteriia bacterium
GTCTCTACAACTGATTTACTTGCGAATGGCGTTTCTATAAGACCTAATCCGAACAACGGAAATTTTGTAATAACAGGATTAGATGAAAATACGCAGTTTACAATTTTTGATTTTAATGGTAAAAAAGTCTTGCAAAGAACAGTGAATATGTCTTCTGAAAAGATTGAATTAGCATTTGTTCGTTCTGGCTTGTATTATTTAGAAGCATCAAAAAATGGGCAAATAGGACGAATGAAATTTGCAGTGATAAATTAATCATTTGGGGACTAATCCTTTAATTGTATCTTTGACAAATGGCTGGCTCAAGTTTCGGAACACTTTTTAAATTAACAACTTTTGGCGAGTCACATGGAACTGCTATTGGCGGAATAATTGACGGAGTTCCAGCAAATTTTCCTTTAGATATTCCGGCAATTCAACTTGAGTTAGACAGAAGAAAACCTGGTCAATCGTCTCTTGTTACGCAGCGAAAAGAAAGCGATACAGTTCAATTTCTTTCTGGTATTTTTGAAGGGAAAACCTTGGGGAGCCCAATTGGTTTTATTATTCTAAATGAAAATCAAAAAGAAGCTGATTATGCTCATTTAAAAGATACATTTCGACCTTCCCATGCAGATTTCACCTACGATAAAAAATATGGCATACGGGATTATCGAGGCGGAGGAAGAAGTAGTGCCCGCGAAACAGCGAGTAGAGTAGTAGCGGGAGCTCTTGCAAAGCAAGTTCTAAATTCTATTGGCATCAAATTCTCAACTTTTGTAGATCAAGTTGGAGATATTCGCTTTCATTCAGATGCATTTTTTGCTTTAAAAGAAATAGAAAGTAATTTGGTGCTCTGTCCAGATAAGAATGTTGCAGAAAAAATGGAAAAGCTTATTCGTGAGGTTCGAAAAGAGGGCGATACTATTGGCGGTGTAATTTCTTGCGTAATTCAGGGTGTTCCAGCTGGTTTAGGGGAACCTGTTTTTGATAAATTACCTGCTGAATTGGGAAAAGCAATGCTGTCAATAAATGCTGTAAAAGCCTTTGAAATTGGAAGTGGAATGGAATCGATTGCTATGAGAGGTTCTCAGCACAATGATCTTTTCAATGAAGATGGAACAACTCAAACCAATTATTCTGGCGGAATTCAAGGTGGAATTTCGAATGGAATGCCAATTCATTTTCGTGTTGCCTTTAAGCCCGTTGCGACTATTATGCAAACGCAAGAGTCGATAAACACACAAGGAGATAAAATAGAATTAGAGGGAAAAGGTCGCCATGATGCCTGCGTAGTTCCACGCGCTGTTCCGATTGTAGAAGCTATGGCTGCTCTCGTTATTTTAGACTTTTATCTTCGCAATAAGTCCGTACATTTGTAAAGAAAAACTTTAAAAGATGATACAACGTATTCAAAGTATTTATTACATTTTAGCAATGATTTGCCTGTCTTTATTACTTTCAGGAATGGAGATATTTCGTTTTGTAGGTTCAAAAACGTATTATGTTTTCAGTGCTTTTGGCTTAGAATCAGGAAATGTAAATGATCCACAAGGAAATTTACAGCCCTTATCAAAAATGCCTTTTTTCTTAACGCTCATAAGTTTTATTCTTTTCATTTTTATTGCATTAATGGGATATAAAAATTTAACCCGTCAATTTAAATTAGCTCGAACTATTTTCTTTATTTACCTCTTACTAATTGTTTCACTTGTAATTTTTGCAATTATGGGTGGCGGAATGTTAAGTGCTGATGAAACAAAAAGAGAATTAGGCCTCGGTTTTTTCTTGTTTGTTTTGGGTTTTCCTTTTTGTTTTTTAGCTCAATTGGGAATTAAACGCGATAAAAAATTACTCGATTCATTGAATCGCCTTCGTTAGGACAAGGATTTCTCAAATCTTAGTATTTAAATTCCTAACTTTGCAGGCCTAAAATGGCTTAATTACATCATTCATGAATTATCTTTCTGTTGAAAATCTGACCAAATCTTTTGGTGAACGCGTTCTTTTTTCTGACTTAACTTTTGGAATTGACCAAGGCCAAAAAGTTTCTATCATCGCCAAAAATGGATCCGGTAAAACAACTTTATTGCGCTGTTTAATGGATTATGAGCAATACGATTCAGGTCGAATAGTTTATAGAAATGATATTCGAATTGCCTTCATGGAACAAACGGAATTGATGAACGAAAAGCAAACTATTTTGGAAGCTGTTTTTGATCACGATTTACCCGAACTGAAGTTGATTAAAGAATACAATGTTGCAATGGACAACAACGATGAAAAAGCTTTAGAACATTTGTACCAGGAAATTACAGAGATGAATGCTTGGGACATTGAAGTTAAAGTCCAACAAATTTTATCAGTTTTAAAATTACAAGATACATCTCAGGTTGTGGGATCACTTTCTGGAGGACAAAAAAAACGTGTTGCCTTAGCCAAGGTTTTACTTTCTGATGCTGATTTTTTATTTTTAGATGAACCTACAAATCACTTAGATTTAGACATGATTGAATGGTTGGAATCGTATTTGGCTACTTCTAAATCTACTATTTTAATGGTTACCCACGATCGCTATTTTTTAGAAGTTGTATGCGATACAATTTTTGAATTGGCAGACAAAACACTTTACAAGTACAAAGGAAATTTCTCCTATTACTTGGAGAAAAAAGCAGAGCGTGAAGACCAATTACAATCCACAATTGAAAAAGCAAAAAATACCTTTCGTAAAGAATTAGATTGGATTCGTCGCCAACCAAAGGCAAGAAGTGTGAAGCAAAAAGCCCGAGTAGATGCATTTCAAGATATAAAGAAAACAGCACTTCAAAACACCGATGAAGACGAATTGGAATTGCCTGTTAAGATGGAACGTTTGGGCTCTAAAATTGTAGAATTCCATAAAGTTGGAAAAGAATTTGGCGATAAGAAAATCCTTGAAGATTTTACCTACAATGTTCAACGTTTAGAGCGACTTGGAATTGTTGGAAATAATGGCTCCGGGAAAACAACTTTTTTAAAAATGCTCTTAGGTGAAGAGCCCACAAATAAAGGTAAAATTGTTATTGGCGAAACGGTTGTTTTTGGTTATTACTCTCAGGATTTAATAAAAGTTAAAGATGATTTTAAGGTAATTGATGTCGTAAAGGAAGTCGCAGAATATATTCCTTTAGAAAAAGGAAAACAATTATCTGCAGCGCAATTATTGGAGCGTTTTCTCTTTCCACGTGACATGCATTATACTTTCGTTCACAAATTAAGTGGTGGCGAAAAACGAAGATTGAAGCTTTTACGCGTTTTAATGAGCAATCCTAATTTTCTTATTCTGGATGAGCCAACCAATGATTTGGATATTTTTGCAATGTCTGTTTTAGAAGATTATCTGCGGAATTTTCAAGGTTGCTTAATAGTTGTTTCTCACGATCGTTATTTTATGGATAAAATGGTGGACCATTTATTTGTATTCGAAGGAGAAGGAGTGATAAAAGACATTGTTGGAAATTACACCGATTTTAGAAAGAAACAAATTCAAGATAAGAGAGATGATAAAAACGGTGTTTCTAAAGTTAAGATAGAGAAAGTTGTTGTAGAAAAACCAAAAGTAAAAGAAGAAGTTAAGCGAAAATTAAACTTTAAGGAAAAAGCAGAATTTGAATCTTTGGAAAAAAATCTTGAAAAATTAGAACTTGACAAAGCAACAATTTTAGCTAAAATTTCGTCTGAAGGAGTAAGTAATCAAGATGTGTATGAACTCGGAGTTAAATTAGGTGAAATTGTTTCAGAAATCGAAGAGAAAACCAATCGATGGATAGAATTATCAGAATTTACCTAAACTTTAGTAAATTAGCCTTGACATAACTAAAATAAATTAATGTTTAAAAAGTCTATTTTCTTTTTCTTTCTTATTTTAATAAATAGTTATAAACTAATTTCTCAGACACTTGTATTTGCTGAGATTCAAGGTTCACCGATTATTAGCACAGCTGGTTGGAATTTAACAGGTGCCGCAGCAATTGGAGATACTGGTGGGGATGCAGACATTGATCCAAATGAACTTATTCTTACTCAAAATGTTGGTTCTTCCAGTGGTGGAATTTTTTATTCTCAACCAATAGATCTTTCAACTTGTTATCAATGGACTGCTGAATTTGATTTTAGGATGTTTGATGGTAATGCAGCAGATGGAATCGCTTTTTGTTTTCTAGATGTTCCGCCAACAGGATTTGTTTCTGGAGGTGGTGTTGGTATTCCGGGCTCAGCAAATGGCATTAAGGTAGTTTTTGATACTTGGGATAATTGTTCTCCAGATGCAAATCCTGAAATACAGATATATAATGGTATTGGTTATTCTGAGTGTATAGCTGGTATCGTAAAAGTTACAAATACAGCTGGGAATTTAAATTTTCTTCGATCAAATAATTATAACCATGCTGAGATTAACTACAACAATGGAATTATTTCAGTTAGTGTAAATGGTACTTTATGGCTTTCTACCACTTATACGGTTTCATTTGTTGGTTATATGGGCTTCACAGCAAGTACTGGTGGAGCAAACGACAGACATTCTATAAAAAATGCAACTATTTATGCAGATGTCGCGCTTTCCTCTGCAGGACCAGATATTTCTATTTGCAACGGTCAAACTGCGCAACTTGGCACAACAACTAATTCACTTTATAGCTATTCTTGGTCGCCTTCAAATGGTTTGAATGACCCTACGATTTCAAATCCAGTTGCTTCGATCGTTAATAACGGTGCAACTCCAATTTCTCAAACCTACAATGTTCAGACAACTTTATTGTCGGATCCAACTTCTTGCTCATCTAATGATAATGTAACAGTAACGATAAATCCTATTCTTACAAGTTTTGTGAATGCCTCAATTTGTGCTGGCTCTTCTTACACATTAGGAGGTCAGTCATTTTCTTCTTCCGGGAATTTTCAAGTGATTATTCCAGATGGAAATTCGTGTGATTCAATTATCCAACTTACATTAACAGTTAATCCAATATTGAGTTCCGATCAACAAATTCAAATATGTCAAGGTTCAAGTTATAATTTTTATGGTCAAACACTCAATTCTCCGGGTATATTTACTCATTTACTTCAAACTGTCGCAGGATGTGATTCATTAATAACTTTAACACTGTCTTTTCTTCCGATTTCTAGTTCTTCCATGCAAGAAGAAATTTGTGCCGGTGAAACATTTACGTTCTTAGGGCAAAATTTAAGTGTAACGGGATCTTTTCCATTTACAATTCCTTCAGCTAATGGTTGCGATTCAATTATAACTCTAAGTCTGCTTGTCAATCCTATTCCTCCTGCACCAAGTTTGACAAGTAACAGTCCACTTGAGTGCCCTGGAGATTTACTCACACTTTCTGCCGTAAATATTCCAAATGGAGTTTACAATTGGTCAGGACCAGCAAACTTCACTTCAAATCAAGTTGAAAATAGCTTAAATGCTGAAATTGAAAATATCGGAATTTATACTGCTACTGTTTCTTTAAATGGTTGTATTTCTCCTGAATCTCAGATCAATGTTTTAATTGAAAATATTTTTACATTTAATGATTTTGATTTTCCAAATGTAATTACTGCTGATGGAGATGGTATAAACGATTCAATGGATATTAGTAAGCATTTTCATACCTGCCTGCCATTTCAAATGTTTGTCTATAATCGTTGGGGAAATTTGGTGTTTAAACAAGAATATCAGTCTACTGCTTTTTCAGGAAAATCTATTGGAGGTACTGATTTACAAGAAGGGTTATATTTTTATAAATTAGTTTTTGAAAATGGCGAAAAATCAGGTTTTATTCAGTTGATTCGTTAAGCTCGCTATTCAATCCTTTTAAAATTCGTTCTTGCAGCTGAATTGCTTTGTTTTTATTTGCAAGTTGCCCGCAGGCTGCATCGATGTCTTTTCCACGACTTCTTCGAACATTTACAATTAGATTTTTTGCTTCTAAATAATTTGCAAACGCAATTACTTTTTGAGGATCTGCCTGCTGAAACTGTCCGTCATCAATCGGATTGTATTCTATGATATTAATCTTACAAGGAACGCATTTACAAAACTGAGCAAGCTCTTGTGCATCTTCAATTTCGTCATTAAAATCTTTAAAAATAATGTATTCAAATGTAACACGAGTCCCCGTTTTTTCATGAAAATAAATCAATGCCTCAGATAATTCTTCTAAATTGTTAGACTCATTAATTTCCATTAATTTATTCCGTTTTTCGTCATTCGCAGCATGCAAAGAAAGTGCAAGATTGAAGCGAACTTCGTCGTCTCCTAATTTTCGTATCATCTTTGCAATTCCAGCTGTTGATACTGTTATTCTTCTTGGAGAAATCCCTAATCCTTTTTCTGAGCAAAGCATTTCTATAGAACGAATAACATTTTTATAATTTAAAAGTGGTTCTCCCATTCCCATATAAACGATATTTGACAACGGGGTTTTATAGCGATTTTCAGCTTGGTTTCGGAGATAGACTACTTGATCTACAATTTCACCAGCTGTTAAATTCCGCAATAATTTTAGACGACCAGTTGCACAAAAGACACATGATAAACTGCAGCCAACTTGCGAAGAAATGCAGGCAGTCATTCGAGATTTACTTGGAATTAAAACACCCTCAACAATTTTTCCTTCTGCTATTTCAAACGCACATTTAATGGTTTTGTCCTTACTTATTTGTTCATCTTGAACGCTAATTGCATCGATAAAGAAATTTGCGTCCAAAACACTTCTTAATTCAATGCTGAGATTTGACATTTCTTCGAATGTATGGGCATTTTTTTTCCACAACCATTCAAATACTTGTTTTGAACGAAAGGCTTGTTGCTTTAATTCGAGTAAATGCGCTTGTAGCTCTTCAAATGCTAATTCCCGAATATTGATTTTATCGTGTGCCATAATTCAATGATTAAGGCATTTTTTATCGATTAAGCATTACAGGCATTACCAACATCAAAACTTCTTCATTT
>RFSL01000006.1 GCA_009923965.1 Flavobacteriia bacterium
ACCAAAGTCTGCCAGCCATTTGCAACTGTTGTTGTTGCCTCTGTTTCTACAGACTGTGTTGGATTACTGTGATTTTCAACTTTCAAGCGAACTTGAATGCCCGCATCTGGAGACCAAACTTTTAAAGACATTGAGGTATTTGTAGCAGAAAAAGGGACTGGACTTGCTAATCCTAAGGCTGCTGCTGCTGTGATAGTTGTTCCCGCCCAAGGTTGAGCTGAGGCAGACTTAATCACTTTAACTACTGTGTTTGCAGGATTTGTTGGATCTGTTACAATCGTTGATGCTTCTGCTCCTTCAAATCCAATAACACCGTAATCAACCGTATTTCCTTCAAAAGTAACTGGTAAATTCATTTGGGCTAAAATAACAGTTATGGTAAGATTTAGAACTTGTGTTATGCAGTTTGCGGTACTTCCTGAATAGATTCCAGATGTATAATAAGTCTGACTATTCTCTGCCCAAGTATAAGATCCAGGCGCTGTAATTGTTGTCATATCTGTTGTACTTGGAGTAATTGTTAAATTTAAAAGTTCTGTGCCACAATTTGTTGTCTCCCCAGTATAGATGCCAGAAGTAAAAAGTGTCTGCCCATTCCACGTGTATGAATCGCAAGCAGTTTCATAAGTAGTATTTGGCAAATTTGGTGAAATAGTCAAATCTAATATTTCAGTAATACAATTAGCGGTAGTTCCTGTGTAAGTTCCAGAAATAGTATATGTTGTGTTATTCCATGTGTAAGACTCACAAGAAGTTGCAACTGTTATATTGCTTGAGTTCGGAGTAATTGTTAAATTTAGAATATCTGTAATACAGTTTGTAGTTTCTCCTGTGAAGGATCCAGAAGAAGTGTAGGTTTGACCATTCCATGTATAAGAATCACAAGCTGTTTCGGAGGTTGTATTTATCGTATTTGGAGTTACAGTTACTGTTGCGGCTCCTGAATTCCCCATTCCCATTACCCCACTTCCTACTACTGAAACAATAGAGTAAGTTGATGTTGCAGTTGGGCTTACAGGAATACTAACTGGACTTGTTCCAGTTGCTGTAAAGTTATTTGTCCCATCAGTTACCGTAACAGTATATGGTGAAGATCCGCCAGTCACTTCAATATTTAAATTTGTAGTTGAACCATTGCAAATACTTGTATTTCCTGTTAAAACTGAAGCGCTTGGTGGCGTAGGAACAAACATCATCAAGTCGTCAAAATAATAGATTTTCTCTCCCGATACCGAGCCAGCAACAGCAAAATTCATGAAAACAGATGCTTTGTCTAATGAATAAGCCAAATTTAATGCTGCAGTTCCTGGAGCTTGATTAGCAAAATTAAACACCAAAGTCTGCCAGCCATTTGCAACCGTTGTAGTCGCTTCTGTTTCTACAGACTGGTTTACATCACTGTGATTTTCAACCTTCAAACGAACTTGAATGCCAGCATCTGGTGACCAAACTTTTAAAGACATGGAGGTATTTGACGCAGAAAAAGGAACTGGACTTGCTAATCCTAAAGCTGCTGCAGCAGTTATTATAGTTCCAGCCGAAGGTAGTGCTGAGGCAGACTTAATTACTTTAACTACTGTGTTCGCAGGATTTGTTGGGTCTGTTACAATCGTTGAAGCTTCTGCACCATCAAATCCAATTACACCGTAATCAACTGCAGTACCTTCAAAAGTAACAGGTAAATTCATTTGTGTTAAAGTTGGACCTGTTGAACACGCAGTACATAAGCCATAACAAACACTTGGAAGAACTATAGCTGTTGAACCAACAGTTAAAGCACGATTAGTATTTACGCCTGTTGTAATTGTACAGCTTGTGCCAGGAATCAATGATTCTTGTCCAGTCCAGTTGCTGTATGAAAACTTGTATTCATAAGAACCTGAGTTAAGTAGAATTGTTGTTTCCCAAATACCATCAGCGTTTGCATCTGTCATAGCGTTACAAGACCCGCACCAATTATTAAATGTACCATTTACTTCTGGAATAGAGTCCGCAGGCATTGTACTTTGATTCATATCAACCTTAAATGTTACGAGAACTGGAGGTGTTATGCAGGTTGCAGAACAAGAATTCCAGCAGACAGTTGGAAGAACCATAGCAGTTGGACCAACAGTTAAAGAACGATTTGTAAAACCAAAATTTGTTACTGTGCATGCACTTCCGGGTGTAAGTGCTTCTTGCCCATCCCAGCCGTTATATGAATATTTGTATTCATACGGGCCTGTAGCAAGTGGAATTGTAAGCTCCCAAATACCATCAGCATTTGAATCTGTCATAGGAGCACAAGATCCACACCATCCGTTGAATGTGCCTTTTACTTGTGGTATTGCTCCTGCTGGCGCGCCACTTTGGTTCATGTCCACTTTAAAAACAACATTTGTTTGAGCATATAGACCTAAGCTCGAAAGGATAAAAAGACAAAATATTAAAGTAGTTTTTTTCATAATAAAATAATTTAAAATTAATTTTTAGCTAATGTATAAAATAAATTATAGTATATTGTACAATAAGTTAAAATTAAAAAAAAGTCATTAATTCTAAAACAAAGCTAAAAAAAATGCTATTTAAATTTTACAATGCAGTAAAACAGAGAAAATCAATCTAAACGGAAGGTGCTTTTAAAATTTTCGATAGAAATAATAAAATTTCCTTTTTCTAAAATCCACTCATTATTTTCTCCCACAAACTTCAAATCAGAAGGGTGAATTACAAATTCAATTGTTTTAGTTTGGTTTGGAAGCAAGTCGATTTTTTCAAAATACTTTAACTTTTTATTTGCTGGAGAGATAGATGCATATTCATCAGTTATGAACCATTGGACAACTTCTTTTCCTGCAATTTTTCCATTATTTGAAACAGTGATTTTTGCAATAATAGAATCGTTTTCTCCTACCATACTTGTTTTGGAAAGAGATAAATTTGAATAAGAATAAGAAGTATAACTCATCCCAAAACCAAAAGGCCATTGCGGATCTATCGCATCATTTTTATTGGTTTTTCCGGATAAAGTTTCTGCATTAACATAATCATAATGCTCCATTAAACCGTCATATTTTGGAAAAGTGTAGGGTAATTTTCCAGAAAAATTTTCTTCTCCATACAGTAAATCCACCAATGCAGAAGAACCGTAATCCCCCGGTAAATAAGCATTTACTATTGCTGATGCAAGAGGCTCAATTGTTCGAATAATTCGAGGTCTTCCAAAAAGAAATACCAAAACTATTGGTTTTCCAAGCGTTTGAAGTTCCTCAACTAATTTCAACTGTGCTTCACATAAATTTAAACTGCGAATATCACCAGGTTTTTCAGTTGCTGGCATTTCGCCTAGACAAACTACAATTTTATCACAAAGTTTTGCTTCTTCTATTACTTTACTTAAATCTACAAGCGCACAATTCTCCCAATTATTTACCAATGTTAGTTCATATCCTTTTTCATATTTAAGTAAGGACGGAGTGATTTTATTTTGAAATGCTTGTTTTATATTTAGTGCATTTTGTGTATTAAAACTTGAGTCTACACCTTGCCACGTATGAGTCCAGGAACCATTTTGAAATATTAAATTATCTGCAACCGCGCCAAGCAAGAGGATTTTTTCGTCTTTTTTTAAAGGTAAAGTTTGCTTTTCATTTTTTAGTAAAGTAATCGACTCTAATGCAGATTGTTTTGCTGTTGCTTGAAATTCCTTAGATCCAAAATCTGAATATAGATCTAATGGATACATCGGGGTTTCAAATAAACCCAATTTAAGCTTGGCATAAATAATTCTAGTTACAGCATCATCTAAGCGAGTTTTACTTATTTTTCCTTCCATAACTGCTTCATGAAATAAGTCTAGATATTCTTTATAATTTCCATAATACGGAACCATACTCATATCTAATCCTGCATTAATTGCCAAGACTATCGCTTCTTTTTGATTTTCTGCAATTTTATGTACCGTATGAAGCATGCGAATATCTTCCCAATCTGAGACAGCAAAACCTTTAAATCCAAATTCTCCTTTGAGAATATTCGTAAGTAAGTTTTTATTCATGTGCCCAGGAATTCCATTTACAGATCCAGAATTAATCATTACGGAAAGCGCTCCAGCTGCAACAGCAGCTTTAAAACTTGGTAAGAATAATTCCTTCATTTGACGATCTGGAATCCAAGCAGGTGTTCGATCTCTTCCCGAATTTGGATAACTATAGCCAACAAAATGTTTCATGCACGATAAGACAGAATAGGGAGAATTCAAAGCACTTCCTTGGTAACCCTTAACTAAAGCAGCACCCATTTCACTTGCTAAATGTGGATCTTCTCCAAGCGTTTCAAAATACCTAGACCACAAGGCCTTTCTTCCTAAATCAAGGACAGGTGAGAAATTCCAAGGAACTCCTGAAGCGCGTGTTTCATACGCGGTTATCAGACCCATTTTTCTTGCTAATTCTAGATTCCATGTTGCTGAGAGTCCAATTTCCTGTGGAAAAAGAGTGCCGCCAACGATGTAATTTGCTCCATGAATTGCATCTACACCATATATTATTGGAATTTTTACTCGCTTACTAAGATAAATAGAATGAATTTGTTCTAAAATAGTTCTCCAGGTTTTTAAATCTAAGGTATTCGCACTGACATTTAATAAGGAACCAATTTTATCTTGCTCGATTAACTGCACTAATTTTTTTTCGTCTAATACAATAGGAGTTCTAACTTGACCTTGATCGTTGGTTTTTAACAATGCATCCAATGTTAACTGACAAGTTTGGGCAATCTTTTCTTTAACAGAAAGATTTTTAACAATGCCTGTTGCCCTCTTTAATAAGGATTTATCAGTATCTTGTGCTTGTGTTTTGTTAAATGCAAATAAAATTAAAAATAGCAGAAAGGTCTTCATTTGTTAATGTATTTAGGACACTAAGTTAAACATTTTTGTTTTTAATACCTTTTTAATAAGAATGAAGAACTGAAATTGCAGCCTAAATTTGCAATAGACAATTTATTTTATTTAATATTGTACAAAATACAAAAACTAAAAATATAATTTTTTGATGCAAAAATTCTTATTCTTTCTATTGTTTTTGCCTGTTGTTTCCTTTTCTCAAGCTAGCAAAGTAAAGCTTTTCTATCAAAATTCACAATGGGATTTACTTGTAAACGATAAAGTATTTTATATCAATGGTGGCGGTGGAACCGTAAAAATGAAAGAACTTAAAGAGGCTGGTGGAAATACAATCAGAACTTGGGGTCTTGAAAATGCACAGTCAATTTTAGATGAGGCACATTCTTTAGGCTTAAAAGTAATGCTTGGATTTTGGGTGCAACATGAGCGTCATGGTTTTGATTATAATGATGATGACAAAGTTAAAAATCAATTAGAAGGATTTCGCTTGGCTGTTCGCAAATACAAAAACCATCCTGCCTTGTTGATGTGGGGAATTGGTAACGAATATGAATTAGAATATTCCAACACGAAAGTTTGGGCTGCCGTAAATGACATTGCAAAAATGGTACATGATGAAGATAAAAATCACCCTACTTCTACTGTTACTGCAGGAATAAACGCTGAAAAGCTCAAATTCATTATGGAAGTAATGACAGAAATAGATATTTATGGAATAAACACCTATGGCGATATCGAAAATGTCAAAAATATTCTTGCTAAGGGTTCTTTTCAAAAGCCCTATATGATTACAGAATGGGGGCCAAATGGTTGGTGGGAGTCCCCAAAAACTAAATGGGGAGCGGCAATTGAACAAAGTAGTACAGAAAAAGCGAATGTTTTTCTTAGCCGTTACCAACGTTGTATTGCAGCAGAAAGAAAACAGTGTATTGGTTCCTTCGCGTTTTTATGGGGGCATAAGCAAGAACATACAAGTACTTGGTTTGGCTTATTTACAGAAAATGGCTTGCCTACTGAAGCACTGGATGTTTTAGAGTTTTGTTGGTCCGGAAAATATCCTACAAATAGATCTCCAAGTATTGAAAAGGTAAGCATAACACTAAAAGATTCTTCTGATAATAAAAGTTTCTTAGCAAATGTTTTCCCTGCTAAAGAAAAAATAAGCTTCAAACTTTCTGCAAGTGACCTTGATAAGGACAAGTTGACTTATTTTTGGGAATTAGCGCCAGAAAGTACAGATTTAAAATCTGGAGGAGATGCCGAAGAGAAACCTGCCGCGATAAACGGTAAAATTTCTGGTAATGGCAAAGACGAAATTATTCTTAAGACTCCACTAAAAGAAGGAAAATACCGTTTGTTTGTTTCCGTTAGTGATGGAAAAAAAATAGCCTATACAAATATTCCTTTTTACGTGGAAAATGATCCAAGTTTAGCAGAAAAACAAATTAGATTTAAAAATCAAACACTTAAATCTTTTGAAAATGAATAAAGTCAGTATTTATTTAATTTTATCTTTAATTTTTTTCTGTGGAAGTTTATCCGCACAAATAACTTCTGATACTGCGCTATTTAACCCCTTAAATTCAGGTCTTGTCCCAAAAAAAATAGCAAAATCTTTAGAAAATATTTCAGTCTCTGGCTATTATCGTTTTTTGGGAGCCTATTCGAATATGGAGAAACAATATGCTCCAACCAATCTTGCTGACTTTAATCCAAAACAACGCGTTTTTTTAGGAGATGATAGTCAAATTCCACAGTTAATGCTAAACATCGCAGGGCGACCTTCTAAAACGACATCTTTTTCGACAGATTTATATTTATGGACACCGTTAACTGGAAGCAGCACAGATTATGTAAAAGGACTAAATTTAGGAGTAAATTTAACCGGCTCTCATTCCACAAAATACGGAACATTCTCTGTGAAAACAGGAGGTATACATTGGTATACTTTAAGTCCTTTTACTTTTGCTGCAAATATAGGTTACAATCGCTTTAGTATTTTCGAACGAAATCCTTGGGATCCAACCACTGCAAATGTTCTAGATCGTTATAAGAAGTTCTATACAAATGGTGCCTTAACGCAAGATGTACGATGGGGGCAACAAGCTTTTCAGGGTTTTATTTTTGATGGACTCCGCTTGCCAAAAGGGTTTTCATTTGCTTTTATGCATGGGAAATCACAATATAATGGTGGTACGCTTCCAACTCCAAATAATTTAACTGCAGGGAAATTAAGGAAAGATTTTAATGAAAGTTTTATAAGTTTAAATGCCATTTCAAGTCGCACCTTTAAAGATAGTTTAGCGCATTTGGCGCTGGGTTTTAATTTATATACTTCAGAATTTCTTTTCAAAATGAAGAATATTAGTGTTTTAGGTGAGCTTGGTTTAGGGAATTATTTTAGTCCAACAGTGCAAGGGAAATATGGGGAGGCACTCAACTTAAAAGTTCAAATCTCTCCAAAAGCTTTGGGCTTCCCTCTCGAAGTTCGCTATTTTCAAATTAGCCCACATGTTATAAATAACAATGGTGTGTTTTTTAATACCTCTATCCAAGAATACAATGATAATTTTGGGTCAGTTGAAAATGCCGGAAGTCAAGTTACACTTCTTCCTTTTGCGAGTTCATTAGTTTCTATTGGTCAACTAACAAATAATCGCCGTGGAGTAATTCTAAATGCAGATTTTTCCTTCAAGAAACAAAAGTTAACAATTGGCTACAGTGCTTCGAGCGAAATTATTGGACTTTCAGATAAAATATCCTATGGGCATCCCGCGAATAATTTAGCACTCTCACGTTTTTGGCGTTGGGGATTTCCAGCAAATGTTGGACCTTATAATAATTTAAATAAAATTTACCGCGGCGTTTATGAAACGGTACAAATTACAGATTCTATTTCTGCAAAAGGATTTAACTCAATCGAAGTAAATTACAAAAGAGACTTTAAAATTTTTGGGCGAGAAATCTTGTTTTTCTATCTCGGAGCATTTCATAATGTACAGCGTAATTTTTCACCTTTGCCTCGCTATTCAAAAGCTTCTTATTTACAAAGCTATAATCAACAACTAGAATTTTATTATTTACTTTTCCCAAAGGTTGTACTATCAAATTACTTCGGCTTCGATCGAATAATTGCCAACGAGCACACAAAGTTATCAGAGGTAAGTTTAAAGCCAAAAGATCAGACTGGAAAAAGCTATGCCATTGGGCTCGATTTTTTATTGGCAAAAAATACAGGCTTATATATCCGTCATCGTTGGATGAACTATGCGGACCGAAATTTTTCCTTGGATAAATACAAGGGGACAGAAACCACAGTTGAACTAAAAATATTTTTTTAATATGAAATCTTTATTATTTATTATTCTTTTTTCACTAGGCCTAATTGCTTTTTCGCAGGAAGGGAAAAAAGTGCAATTTGTTGGAGGTGCGAGATCCTTAATTTCACAAAGTGATTTTACTTCTGATGTTTCAGATACTGTTACTGCACCAAAAACTACGGGAGGATATGCTTTAATTGATTTGGGATTTAAAATTAATCCAAATGAAAGCACCGAAATTTTGGGAATGATTCGAATTAAAAATCAATTTGGAGGCTTTTATGGAGCTGGTGTTACCTTTGATGTGCGACAAATTCATGTGAAAGGAGTTGCAGGGAAAGTTCTTCGCTACCAAATTGGAAACATTGACTACAAACTAACACCTTACACTTTTTACAACCACAATCCTGATTTATTAGTTCAATCTCTGGGAATAAATAAAATTAAAGAAGAGGTGCTAAATTATGAGTCTTTCTACAAAAATAACAATTGGCGACAGCAAGGAGCAGCGGCAGATTTCGCCATTCAGTTTCCTAAACTCATTCAAGAATTGAAGTTTAATGGATTTATTACCCGATTAAATCCTAGCGCCTCAAATGTGCTGGAACGACTATACGGTGGTGGTAATGTAATTATGAAACAAAGCAAATACCTAACAATTGGAGTTAATCATGTGCGCGTTTTTGATCTATTGCAAACAGCAGATAATGATAATGCTTATCGAAATGTAGTAAACTCTATAAGCTACGATTTAAATAAAGATGGAGAAAAAATTAAACTCTCCCTGGATGGTGAATCGGGCATGTCAAAGAGTTTTTCAACGCAAAATGCTGAAGGAGGATTGAGTGACTTTTTTATCCATGTAAAAGGACAAGTTTCCTTCAAAAAATGTGGCTTAAAGCTAAAAATGGCGTACATGGAAAATGGAGCAGATTTCCGAAGTTTTGGTGCACAATCAAAAAGAATGGACTTCAATCAAGTAAATTCTTTTTATGAACGCTACACAAATTCTCAAATACTTAGACCTTTATCTTATTATGATTTATATAATGATCCTACGCTCTACAGCAGTAGTATTTCTACGAAAATTATGTCTTTTAATCCTTCTATAAACAATGTTTTGCCTTACGGAATTGCAACTTTTAATAGACAGGGGTTTTATGCAGGATTTAATTATTCAGATCCTAAAAAAATCATTGCTGCAGATGTAACTTTCTATAGACTTGGAGAAATTCGTGGGCAAGGAACCACACAATTGCGTTCATTCTCATACCTTACATCAACAGTTTCTTTTAATTTATCAAATTGGATGCATTGGAAGAAAAAACAAGTATTTCAACTTGGATTGGCTTACCAAGAAACTAATCGAAGTAGTCAATTTACCTTTGAACAAATTAATTTAAAATCATTAACTACTTCACTTGGTCTTGAATTAGAAATTTGTCCTGATTTGTATTTATTGGGCTCAGCTTTTTTATTCTCAAGTAAAGGAAATGAATCTATGCCTGTTCGAACTCCTGAAGGAAATATTATTAATTTCAATGAATACCTTGTAGACGGAAGGGAAATAAATTTATCTTCTGGGATAAAATTTAATTTCTCAAAAGAAGTTTATGTTGCAGCTGTTTACGAATCAAATAAGAATAATTTCTCTGCAGAAAACCCATATAAATACAATCAAATACTTCTTTATTATATCATGAAATTTTAAGCTATGAAATACTATATAACCTTAAGCGCACTAATTCTCGTTCTTTTTTCTTGTCACAAGAAAGATTCCAAAATTGATGGTCCATCTTTAGAAGATTTAAACGGACAGTTCTCTGTTCTAAGTCCGCTTGCAGCATCTATAGATTCTGTTGACTTCGCAAGTGGAGAAACAGTTTATTTTACTGCCTTATTTTCAAAAACATCAGAATGGAATTTAAAAATAACCGGCTTAGTTTCTGGGGCAGTTAAAACAATGACAGGTACAAGTAATGAACTCAATGCAAGTTCTTCACTTTGGAGTGGTGAAACGACCAATCTGCCAATTTTTAAAAATGAAAACTGTAAAGTAGAACTAACATTTCCGAATGAAACAGATACCTTAATTACCTATGTTAAAGTACTACAAGCAAAAGTAAATTCAGGTTTTCTTATATCAGATTTTGAAAATGGGTTTAATAGCGGATGGACATCATTTATTCAGTCTGGAGCGAACATGAATTTCCAAGTGCTTTCTGATGCAAGTTCCCCACAAGGAAATAAATACTATAATATGGCTGGAACAGTTAATTGGGATTGGTTAATTGGATATGTATACTTTAAATCTACTGCATATGGAGGAGCTCCCGCTTTCCCCTTGAGTGCAAACCCAAATAGTGTTTATTTTAATGTGATGATTTATGGTGAATCTGGAACAACAAATAGCATTGTGCTTTTTCAATTTGAAGAAGATGAAAATAGTGATGGTGTATTTACCACAGCAAGTGAAGACATGTACGCCAGGGAAATAAAAGTTGATTGGGCCGGATGGAAACTTGTCTCCATCAAATATAGCGATTTAGAATACTTAGTAAATGGCGTTCCTGCAACTCCAAATGGAAATGGAACTCACGATTCAAACAAAATTAAAACTATAAATATGCTTCATTTAGCAAATCCAAATTCAGGGTTTGCAAAATCCAAGTTAGATTATATCATTTTTACAGAAAATGGGCCATTGGTTCCTTAAAATAACATGAAAAAACTTTCTTTCTTCTTTGTTTTCTGTAGGCTAGTTTCTTGGTCTCAAGATCTTCCTAAACAAAAAACACTTCTTTTAGAAGAAGTAACAATCCTAGAAAAAAATTACGGCTTTAAAAAAGTAGGCCTTTACGATGAAGAGGAAGCAAAATCGTATTCAATTAAAGGGTTTTCCCAACTTTCTATTTTCGACAATGATTTCTCAGATGAAGTTTGGTCGACAAAAAATACATCTTGTATTAAATTAAACTTAAAAGAAGATGAAAAAGATAAATTTTTAAGTGTGAAATGGAACAAAGACCAAGATGGCTGTGATTGGGTTGGAATGGGATTTGGTTGGGATATGTGGGCTGGAAAAGACATGAATTTTGTAAAAGATACGCTTGCGATGGAATTAGAAGTTCGTGCAATAGGAAAATCATTTACCAATATTCCCTGGGCGTTCTGTTTTGAAGATTATTCTGGCGCTCAAGCATGGTTAGGCTACAATAAATCTTTTTTGTTGGCAAATGAAATTACGTCAAATTGGACAAAAGTCCGGATTCCTTTCTCCCTGTTTCCTTTTGAAGAAAATAATTTTGATTTGTTCAATGTAAAACAACTAATGGTTCAAGTTTTTGGTGAAGGATCCATAGAGATTAATTCTATAAAACTAGTTCCTAATTCCACAAAATTACGTTCTGAAGTAACTTGTCTCAAAGTCAATAAAAAAATAGAACTTGGAAAGAATGAAAACTGGAATATTGCTGTAGCTAATTCTTTTGGTTCTGGACATTCCTTTGCTACTTTATATACAAAAGATTCGTTATTTATCGCTGTAAAAGTTATTGATGCTACACCACAAGTCAACAGCGAAAAAGATGAAAAATTATGGAATGGAGATGCGATAGAAATTGCTTTTTCTACCAATCCACAGGCAGACCCAAAAAGAAAATCATTCTTGCTCAGCGATCAACATTTAGGAATTAATTGTGGCGCCACTCCCTATGTTTGGGATTGGAAAGAAAATAAACGCATGGAAAAAGTAAAATTTGTCTATTCAAAAACTGCTGATGGCTATTTTCTTGAACTTGCAATTCCTGTAACAGAATTATTTAAAACTAAATTACTTCCTGAAGCTGCATATGGCTTCGAAATTGCAGTTGATCTAAGTGGAGATGATGGCAAAAGAAGTCGGCAAGAAAGGTGGAACAGCATTTATGCTGAAGGATTTCATTTATCTCCAAGCAAATGGGGGACTTTAATTTGTGAATAACAACGTTATTTGTTTACTACAACACATACGCGTTTAATGACATAGCAATGCATAACCATAAAAGATAAGGCAGAATAAGAAATGTTGCCGTAGAAGTTAATGTTAATCTTAGATATTTGTTTATTAATATTAGTGTCATAAATAATAGAATTAGCAATAGGAGCCCTAATAAAATCTCGTGAAAATTAAAAAAAACAGGATTCCAAGCTATATTTAAAATCCATTGAAGTATAAAAAGTCCAACTGTTTTTTTTGGTAAGGGTGACGAAAACGCTCTCGCACAGTAAATAGAATAAAGAATCATAATAATTGTCCATGCTATCCCAAAGAAATAACCTGGAGGAGTCCATGGTGCTTTTTGAAGATTCTTATACCAAGTATTTGAGCCAGGACTTGAGCCCATTAAAATACCTCCCAAATACAAGCCCCCGAAATTTATTATCAAGAAGACAAAAAATAAAAGTGTTTTTTTCATCGTATTAAAATTCCTTTTAAACCAATTATTTCTATCATTTTCATGCTTTCTTCTTGAATAGAGTGCGCAGGAAATACAAATTGCTTGTCGTACAGCACATCATTTACCCAAAAACTCACCCAATATTCATTAGAAATAGCAAATAATTCTGGTAAAATAGGTTCGATTTTGGCAGCTTCATTTGGCAATAAAATCTCCATGCTATGTCGAATTGTACTTGTTTTTATTTTCTCGCCAGTACTAGGATTCTCGCCAAAACCTGTGCAAGTGATAATAATCCCTTCCATAATATCATCTCGTAAATTGAGGAGATAAATACTGTATTCTTTTTCTCCGTCTGCTAATGAATTTTGTGTAAGCGCAATGGCAACATTTTCAACTTTAGGGACCAACAATTCTTTTTTCATTGCTTTTGATATTAATATTTTAACTAGTTACTCTTAAATTCTGATTTATTCGTTTAGTATTCTGCTTGCTTTAAAATCAAATAGCTCCGCTAAATGAACGAGTAATTTGTCGGCCACTTCCTCCAAATCTAATTCTCTTCCCAATTCTTTTTTCATCGAAGTAACAGCCTTGTCATCAATTCCACAAGGAATAATGTTAGAGAAAAAACTCAAATCTGTATTTACATTAAAACCTATTCCATGCATTGTAACCCAGCGAGAGCTTTTTACACCAAAAGCACAAATCTTACGCGCAAGAGTTGTATCTCCGTCAAGCCAAACACCTGTTAATCCTTCGATACGATTAGCAGAAATTCCATACTCAGCTAATGTAAGAATAATGGCTTCTTCCAAAAATCGCAGATACTTATGAATGTCTGTGAAGAATTGATCTAAATCAAAAATAGGATATACCACTAATTGTCCAGGCCCATGATAGGTAATATCTCCACCACGATTGATTTTATAAAATTTTGCTTCCTTGGCATCTAATTGGCTTTCATCAAGCAACAAATGGGCTTCTTTTCCACTCTTTCCAAGCGTATAAACATGTGGATGCTGACAGAATAATAAATGATGCTCTGGAAGTTCTTCCGTTTCTCCATTTCGGCGAGCAATTTTTAAGTCTATAGAGGACTTAAAAATAGTTTCTTGAAAATCCCAAGCCTCTTTGTAGTCGATAAGACCCAAGAAATGACAAAAGACTTTTTGGTTATCCGACATTAAAAGTTAGATAATTCGCCTTTTAAATAATCAATAATCTCAATGTCCATGATATCCGCTTCATTCATCTCACATAAATAATAGGACGACCAATCCACTAAATGAATTAAATAAAGAGATCGTTCAATAAATGAAGATCCTTTTGCACTTAAAACATAAATTTTACCGGCTTTTTTCTCAACCGCGGACATTGTTATTTCAAGGCGCTTCTGATTGCGAGGATGTAAATCTCCGGTACTAAAAAACACAGGCGCAAAACGATTATCTCCTCCAGACCATCCCACTAATTCGTTGTGATTCATTTCTGGAATCGTATGCTGCCAACCTAAATATTTAGCGTTTTCATTAAACTGCTGGCGCGCACGGACAATCACTCCCTCGTATTTTGTTTCGGAATAAAAAACCCCTACTTTACCAAATAAGAATAAGGCAAGATCTTTTCCTATTTCTTGGATTTCTGAAATGCTTTTACTCAAAGTGTTTGCACTTTGCGACATTGTCTCTAAGTGTTTTGGGGAAGTAAATCCTAATTCAGCGAAAATATGAAGTAACTGAACAAGCGAAAAAGCTAAGGCACTTCTTGGGGGATTTCCACCAGGAACAATTATGCAATCATAGCCATTTTGCGCACAGAATGACTTTAAATTTCCACCACTTGTTATTCCAATAATTGAACAGCCCAATGCATGAGCAGCATTTATACTCATTGTTGTTTCTTCGGTATTTCCTGAATACGATGAACCTATAACCAAGGTATTTTTATTTGCAAATGCAGGCAAAGTATATTCATTGCTTAAACTTACAGGAATTTTTATTTCGTCTTGTATCCAATTTGCAACAATTTTTGCGCCGATACCTGAGCCACCTAAACCACAAATAATAATATTGTGAATTTCATTTTTTGGTGTGCGAATAGTACTTGATTGAGCAATAGCAATCGCATCATGGATATTTTGTGGGAACGCTTCAATTAATGATTTCATTTCTTATTTATTTTTTTATTTGATTTATAAAGGAATATTCCCATGCTTCTTTTTAGGCAGCGTCTCTGCTTTATTTTCTAACATTTTGAATCCTATAAGTAATTTATTTCTTGTTTCAGCAGGGAAAATTACCTCATCAACAATTCCTCGCTCAGCTGCACGATAAGGATTTGCAAATAAATCTCCATATTCTGCTTCTTTTTCCAATAATTTCGCTTGAGAATCGGCGGCTTCTGCAATTTCACGCTTAAATATAATCTCCGCTGCACCTTTTGCTCCCATAACTGCAATTTCTGCACTTGGCCACGCAAAAACAAGATCAGCACCGATACTTTTAGAGTTCATAACACAATAGGCTCCTCCGTACGCTTTTCTTGTAATAACCGTAATTCTTGGGACAGTCGCTTCGGAAAAAGCATATAATAATTTTGCCCCATGTGTAATAATTCCACGCCATTCTTGATCAGTTCCAGGTAAAAATCCAGGAACATCTTCAAAAACAAGTAAGGGGATATTAAAAGAATCGCAAAATCGGACAAATCGGGCTCCTTTTCGTGAAGCGTCGATATCCAAAACACCTGCCATAGCTGAAGGTTGATTCGCTACGACACCAATCGTTCTTCCCTCTAAGCGAGAGAATCCCACCACAATATTTTTAGCAAAATCTTTTTGAACCTCCCGAAAACTTGTATCATCAACAATGCAATCAATGAGCTTTCTAACATCATAAGGAACACTTACATTCTCAGGGAGAATTTTTTCTATTTTGGTTAATTTACTTTTAGAAAATTTAAAGACCGAGGTTGTAGGTGCTAATTCATAGGCATTTTGTGGAAAATAAGTTATTAAATCGCGCACATTTTTTAAGCATTCTACATCATTTGCAGCAGTAAAATGATTAACCCCTGATTTTTCTGCATGGGTTTTTGCTCCACCTAAATCTTCCGATGTCACCTCTTCATGGGTAACCGTTTTAACAACATTTGGACCAGTAACAAACATATAGGAGGTTTCCTCCACCATAAAAATAAAATCTGTTAATGCCGGAGAATAAACCGCGCCACCGGCAGAAGGGCCCATAATTACAGAGATTTGTGGAATTACTCCCGAAGCTCGTGTATTACGGAAAAAGATATCAGCATAACCAGCTAAGGAAACAACGCCTTCTTGAATACGCGCACCACCAGAATCATTTAAACCAATAAATGGCGCACCATTCTTCATGGCTAAATCCATGATTCGGCAAATTTTAGCAGCGTGTGTTTCGGAAAGAGAACCTCCCAATACTGTAAAATCTTGCGAAAAAACATAGACTAAACGACCGTGAATAGTTCCAAATCCTGTGATTACACCATCTCCTGGAATTCGTTGATTTTCTAAGCCAAAGGTTGCTGCTCTGTGTTCAACAAAAGCACCTATTTCTTGAAAAGAGTCTTCGTCTAACAACAAGGTAATCCGTTCAGATGCTGTTAACTTTCCTTGTTGGTGTTGTTTTTCAATACGTAACTTTCCCCCTCCAAGTTTTGCCTCTTCTCGTCTTTTTGTTAATTCTTGGTTTTTATCCATGATTTCTATGTGCTACAAAAATAAGCTAAAATGATGTAATTTAAGCTAATCAAGACCTTATGTTTTAGAGTTGGATGACCTAATTTTAAAAGGATAAAAGACCAAAACAGAAATAAAGAGAAAAAATACGAAGATCATTATTGATTCCTTAAGGGGAGTAAAAAACTGTAACCCCAAGAAAAAAGAAAAAAAAGAAATTCTAAAAAAACTTACATGCCTATTTTTTACAAGGTTGTTAAGCTGCTTACTTCCAACAAGACCAGTTTTTAAATCTTGTTTCATGCGCAACCATTCTCCTAAAATTAGTAATGGAAGTAGAATAT
>RFSL01000051.1 GCA_009923965.1 Flavobacteriia bacterium
ACGACCGAAATAGAAACATTAAATTGAAAACAATAAACGCTACAAAAGGACAGATTCTGCAAAGAAGTGGTGAACTAAACACAAAAGTGTTTACGGTTGAAAGTGGTTTGTTGCGCAGTTACTCCATCGACAATAAAGGGAAAGAACATATTTATATGTTTGCACCAGAGAATTGGATTATTGCCGATAATTGCGAAGGAGATATTCCTTGTGACTTGTATATAGATGCAATTGAAAATTCTACAATTACGGTAACAGAAAAGGACTTTACAAAATTAACCTCAGACAGGAAATCATTAATCAAGCGTATAAATGTTCTACAAAAAAGGGTCATTATGTTAATGAGCTCTTCCGCGGTTGAACGTTACCAACATTTTGTAGAAACGTATCCTGATATTATTCAAAGAGTTCCACAAAGAATGATAGCTTCTTATCTTGGAATTACTCCAGAAGCATTGAGTAGATTAAGAAAAGAAATATCAAAGAACAAATAAAATACAAAATCACTTCTTGACCTAGATCAATGTACAATCTTTTAAAAAGTTACACCTTTGCATCATGATAAGTATTTTATAAAAATGAAACCTATTGAACTCAATTTCGAAAAAGAATACAAACAGAAATTACTAGAGCAAACAGAATTTTTAATGGCTAAATTAAATTAATCTTTAAATAAACAACAAATATGAACAACGGACAAGTAGCGGGAAAATCACCCCAAATGGAACAATTAGAAGAAGGAAAAACGTATGCATGGTGTACATGTGGTAAATCAGAAAATCAACCTTGGTGCAATGGAGCTCACATGGGAAGTGAATTTACCCCAAAAGTTTTTAAAGCAGAGGAATCAAAAGCGGCTGCCATGTGTCTGTGTAAACAAACAAAAAATCCACCCTATTGCGATGGCTCGCATGTTAGCTTATAAATAAAGTGACAATTCAACATATCTTAGTAACTTTGCTGATAAGCTTTTATGGCAATTTATCTGCAATACAATAAATAAAAATTTAACCCTTTTTAAATAAAATATAAAAACATGAAAAAAATACTTATCACATTATCCGCAGCACTTGCATTGGTTTCATTCGTAGTATTAGACGCAGGAAGTTGGTCTTTGGATGCAGGGCACTCACGTTTGGGTTTTACTGTAAAACACATGGAGATTTCTGAAACTGTTGGTCAATTCGACAAATTCGATGTAAAAATAACAACTCCAAATGCAGACTTCTCTGATGCAACAATCGAATTAACCGCTGAGGCTAAAACTGTCAACACTTACCTTTCAATGCGTGATGATCATTTACGTTCTGCTGATTTTTTCGATGTTGAAAAACACCCAACAATCACTTTCAAAAGTACATCTGTGAAAAAAGCAAAAGGAAATAACTATGTCATCAAAGGGAATTTTACCATGCACGGTGTTACAAAAACAGTTGTTTTAGCAGGTGTTCATAATGGGACAACTAAAAACAGAGCTGGTGCAGATTTAGCAGGATTGAAAATTTCAGGACTGATTAAAAGATCAGAATACGGAGTTGGTGTAACTATGCCAAACACAGTGGTTGCTGACGAAATTTACTTAAATGCTGATTTAGAGGTATCTAAAAACTAAAAGTAAGAATCTCGAAAGATGAAAGCATCGAAAATAGCTGCTTTATTGGTTCTTCTTGTAACAATTGGAACCGTACAAGCACAAAACTGGAAGATTTCTGAGAATCACAATATTGCCTTTTCAAACAAAGATGTAAGTGGTGTATTTAAAGAAATATCTGGAAGTATTATTTTCGATGCGACTAAACTTTCAAGTTCAAAATTCGACTTAAAAATCAAGGTTGAATCTATCAGTACAGGAAATGGTATTCAGAACAAACATGCGAAAGGTGAAGAATGGTTTGACGCTGATAAATACCCGAATATTGAATTTGTTTCTTCAAAAATTGAAAAAACAGAAACTGGTTATAAAGCAATTGGAAAATTAGCAATTCACGGCGTTAAAAAAGATTGCTCTGTTCTTTTTACATTTGTTAAAAAAGGAAATAAAGCTACATTTATTGGTAAATTTAGTGTGGATAGAACGGATTTTGGAGTTGGTAAAAAAGGAGATGATGTATCCGAAATGTTAAAAATAATGGCAACAATTCCAGTAACATTAAATAAATAAAAAATTGATGATAAAATACACCTTACTTGCTCTTATTTCCGGAGCCTTATCTGGATTTGGCTCGTATTTATATGCTTCTGTTTATCAAGAATTAACGGTGGTAGATTATAGCGGATTTATTCCATCAAGCTCCATTTTTATTTCATGCTTCGTAGGCTGTATTTTAGCATCTGCTGGTCATGCTCTTTTTGTAAAATTCTTACCAAAAATCGGTGACATTATCTTTGGTTTCTTATTTGCCATCATTAGTTTTACTAGCATCTTGGGCGTTTTTAAAGCAACCTTGCCAGACAGTGATGATGAAAGTTTTTACTATTTGATTTATGGTTTTGCCATACCAATGCATTTCTTCCCCTTCATAGTTTGGAATACTATTAAACCGATATTTATTAGAAAATGATTTTCCAAAAGATCTTTACGTTCCAGCGAAATAGATCATTTTCTTTCTATTTGTTCTTCGAGAATTAGGATTAATCGTTAAAATAACAAAAAATTAACCCAATCAAACAGAAAAATGAGTTACTTGCGCCCTGAAATAACTTATGCGTACAAGTTAATTTAAAGATTATAAAGCAATTAATATATCAATTTTTGAACAGCAAGCATTCTATGTTAAAACAAGTAAAAATTTCGGTGCTAATGGCTGTATACAATACCGATTTTTCTTACATCAAAAGAGCAATTGATTCAGTATTAATTCAGGATTTTCAAGATTTTGAACTCATTATTATCGACGATGGTAGTACTGTTAGTAATCGTGAGGCTTTGTTGCAATATGCTGAAAAAAACGAAAATAAAATAATTTATATCCGACATAGTAACCGAGGTCAATCAGAATCAATTAATCGCGGTATTTTAAACAGTGTAGGTGAATTTATAACCATAATTGATGGTGACGATGAATATAAATCGAATCATTTAAGCTCTTGTCTTCGAGAGATAAAAGAGGAAGATTTGATTTGTTCCACCACTGAAACAATCGTTGATACGAACGACGATTATTATGTTCCAGATAAAAATGATACTAAAAAACTCATCCATTTAGATGAAACGATCCTCTTTGGAACATTATTCGGACGTAAAAAAGTATTTTCAAGCTTTTCCTTTAAAAGTGGATTCGCCGCCGATGCTGATTTTTATGAAAGAGCAAAAACTCAGTTTCGCGTAAAAAAAGTAGACCTGAGAACGTATATTTATCACAGAAACATTCCAAATAGTATTTGTTCAACCATTAAAAAAGAGAACCTGATCAATTCTTGACCTATGGCTTTCGACATTCGCCGTTTTCAACCAAATACTGATGTTATTATGGCATGCCATATTACTGGGGTGTATGATGTAAATCGCACTACAACGCTTGATGATGATAATTATGAATTAGTGCGTGATTGGGCTGAATCTGTTGCGGAACATCAATTACAAGGAATAATTTTTCATAACAATTTCACTTCAGCAACCTGTGAAAAATTCAAAAATGACTATATTTCATTCATTAAAATAGATTACAACAATCAATTTAATCCCAATGTCTATCGGTATTTTGTATACAATGATTTTCTGCAAAACCATGTACAGTTCTTCAAAAGTATTTTCGTTACTGATATAACAGATGTTACGCTGCTAAATAATCCATTTATTGATTCCTATTTTATTGAAAATTCGACCGCTATCTTTTGTGGTGACGAGCCAAAAACACTCAACAATGATTGGATGAGGGATCATTCTACTAATCTACGAAACAACATCAGCAATTATGCTGAATATGAAAGTAAGTTTGGATCTGAAACGCTTTTAAATTGCGGCGTAATAGGAAGTAAAGCTCCGATATTCTTTGATTTCATTAAAAAGTTATGTGCTATTCACGAATATGCCAATAGCGCAAACCAAACGGCGTTTACAGGTGATATGGGGGCATTTAATTATTTAGCAAGAACAAAATTTAATAGCTATTTGATACACGGTGCGCCCGTTAATACCGTATTTAAAATGTATGAAAACGAACGCCAAGATTGCTGGTTTAGACATAAGTGATTTTTTTAGGGCCTCCAAAAAACAATTATTTGAAGGTCAATTATGCGTCCGTGGAAGCAGCAAAAAGCATTCAACAAATTAAGAGTCTCTTTGATAATTTATAAAAATAAAGAATTACCTTTAAGATAAATAAACGAAATAAACCTTCGGTAATCTATCTATTTTTGGGTGTCTATACGATAGTTTGTTTCGCATATAAATGAGTATACAACCATATTAAAGTGCATCTTAAAATAATTTTTCAACTGATTCGTATTTGGTGTATATTTACACCAAAAATTAATTATCATGAGAAGACAAAGCATTTCATTTACAGAACCTAATGACGAATGGTTAAAGAATCAAATTGACAATAAAGAATATTCAAGCAAGAGTGAATTAGTTAATGATTTAATTCGACAAGCAAGAAATCAACAAAAGAAAATCGATTTAATTCGATTGAAATTAGACAAGGCTGAAAAATCTGGATTCACAACCGAATCTCAATCAGAAATTTTGAAGCAATCTAAAAGTATGCTTAATGGGTAAATACAAATTAAGCAATGTTGAAAAGGAAGATTTAATCCGAATCCATCATTACGGCCTTAAACAATTTGGAATGAAACAAGCAGACAGATACTTTGAATCTTTCTTTGTGCACTTTGAACTTATTGCGAAAAATCCACAATCATTCGAATCTGTAGATTTTATTAAATCAGGATATCAGCGTTGCGTTTGTGGTGTAGATTAAGATAGTATATTCTACAAAATGAACGAAGACGTCGTGGAAATCATGACAATCATCGGTAGACAGGACCTTAATCAATTGTTATAAAGAAAAACAGTTGCTAACACCCGTCTAGAAAAAAAGCCGTAATTTCAGTTACGAAAAACGATTATGGAAAAGCTTACGATTTTTGAACGCAAATAATAAAGACTTTAATAATCGGCTTCTTCGCCAAGCCCAAAAACCGTTTAAAGTATGTCACTTCTAATAAAAAGACCAGAGAAAGCTATTTTATATAAGATTCCAACGATTTTGTTGGTTTTATTCTTTTTATTCTTCATTTGCCAAGCTTATGGGCAAAAAAACAAGTTAAATTACAAAGCAATTTGTTTTTATTACAATTGGTATGGATCAGTTAAAGTTGATGGAAGTCCTTGGCATTGGGAACATCCAATTATGCCTCAAAACGATAAAGATACCACAAGCGGATTTTATCCTGGAAACGGAAATATAGGCGCAAATTATTATCCTCAAGCAGGAGAATATAGTAGTGCAGATTTTGCTGTTATTGAAAAGCATATGCAACAAATTGCTTCAGCAGGCATTGGCGTTATTGCAGTTACATGGTTAGGGCAAGATGATTATACTTTTAAAAGTGTTTCCTTGATACTAGATGCTGCAAACAGATACCGAATTAAAGTTTGTTTTCAGATAGAACCATGTGTTCGGACATCAGCGATTGCCACTAGAAATGCTGTGGAATTTTTACTTACTCAGTTTGGAAAACATCCAGCATTTTTTAAAAATACACAAACAAATAAGCCCCTATTTTTTGTGTACGATTCATATGTAATTTCAGCAAGCGATTGGTATGATGTTTTTGGAATAAATGGTAAAAATACCATTCGAAATACTGCTTTCGATGCTGACATGATTGGACTTTGGGTTACTAAAGATGAACAGGCGTTTTTTCTTGAATCAGGATTTGATGGCTTTTACACCTATTTTGCGGCTTCAAACTTCACGTATGGCTCCTCACCTGCTAATTGGCCGCAACTAAAAAAATGGGCAGATGAAAATTCTAAAATTTTTATTCCCTCTGTTGGCCCTGGATACATTGATGTGAGAGTAAGACCTTGGAATGCACGAAATACAAAAAGTAGAGAGAACGGCGCTTACTTCGATCGTATGTTTCAAGCTGCTTTAGATAGTAAAGTAAACTGGATTGGTATCACTTCTTTTAATGAATGGCATGAGGGAACGCAAATTGAACCTGCTAAGCCATTTATGAACGGGGATTTTAAATACGAAGATTACCAAACGCAGAAAACTGACTTCTACTTATTGAAAACAAAATTTTGGCTTGGGAAATTTAAATGACTTTCTCTGCTTTGTTTGTACTTAAGGTATTACCACTTCTTTTAACACTACTATTTTCTTCTATTAGCTCAATTATTTAACAGTTAGAATTTAATTTTTCATTTTTAAAATCGTCTTTTGATGTTTGTTTTGAAAACAATTACAAAAAAATAATTGTTTTGTTATTTAAAGACCTTAAAAAATGATTGTAGACAATAGCGTTCCAACTCCAGATTTAAATAGAAAAATTAATAAATTAGTGGGGCCCCCTTTCTCGTTTTTAGCTCGCTATCGCATGGGTGGAATCGGTTCGCACCGAATGAATATTAAATCTTACAGTAAGGGATTCGAAAAATTACTTCTTGTAAATTCAAATTCTTTAGTAGGAAATATTGAGTTGCGTCCAAATGGTATAATTGTACATATTTCTCAACGCTACCATCGTTTTTCATGGGTTCTTCCATATTATCGCTTTTCTGTATTTCAATCAGAGGGTTTTACGTTTCATGAGAATGGAGAATTTATTCGTTTCTCGTTAGATGCTTATTTCGAAAAAAATAAAAACTTTTTTAAACGCATGTTTAAGGCCAAAGAAAAAATTATCAGATAGCATTACC
>RFSL01000052.1 GCA_009923965.1 Flavobacteriia bacterium
ACGATAAACCCGTTCTTGAAACTATTGATGCTGAATACCACAAAGATTTTGCTGATTTAAAAGAGAAATTGGTAGATAAGTTATTGCAAATTCTTGGCGAAAATAAAGCCAACGGTGTTTTCAATAACTTTAAAGAAGAATTGGTAAAAAAAGGCACTAAATTTTCAAATAAGGCACTGATTGCATTGGATTATTCAATTGTTAATCCACTTAATTGGACAAGCGATGCTACAATAAACCAATTGGTTAGTCGCGTTATTCATAATTTTAATATCAAATCAAATGATCTTTTAGGTAACTATAAGCGTCGAAAATTCCATATCTCTGTTGGTGATGAACTTCCTGCAGGAATTGTGAAATTAGCGAAAGTGTATGTTGCAAAAAAACGAAAGTTAAAAGTAGGTGATAAAATGGCTGGTCGTCATGGTAACAAAGGTATTGTAGCAAATATTGTTCGTGCTGAAGATATGCCATTCCTTGCCGATGGAACTCCTGTTGATATAGTTTTGAATCCGCTTGGTGTACCTTCTCGTATGAACTTGGGTCAAATTTATGAAACTGTTCTTGGTTGGGCAGGTGAAAAATTAGGCATGAAGTTCGCAACTCCGATTTTTGATGGTGCAACTCCTGATCAAATTAATGAGTGGACGGATAAAGCTGGCGTGCCAAGATCAGGTAAAACCTATTTGTATGATGGTGGAACTGGAGAACGTTTCCATCAACCAGCAACTGTAGGAATAATTTACATGTTGAAATTATCACACATGGTAGATGATAAAATGCATGCACGTTCGATTGGACCTTACTCCTTAATTACACAACAGCCACTTGGAGGTAAAGCTCAATTTGGAGGTCAGCGTTTTGGAGAGATGGAAGTTTGGGCTTTGGAAGCATTTGGTGCTGCCAATATCTTACAAGAAATCTTAACTGTAAAATCAGATGATGTTACAGGCCGTGCGAAAGCATATGAAGCAATTGTAAAAGGAGACAATATTCCTGAACCAGGAATTCCTGAATCTTTTAATGTATTGCTGCACGAGTTGAGAGGTTTGTGCCTTAATGTAACTATGGATTAATTGAATTATTTAACGAAAACATTCTACTAAAAATGGCTTTCCAAAAAGAAACACCAAAAAAACAAAATAGCTTCAATAAGATTACTATTTCACTTGCTTCACCAGAGATAATTTTGGAGAACTCAAGCGGTGAAGTATTGAAGCCTGAGACGATTAATTACCGTACTTATAAGCCTGAAAGAGATGGTTTATTCTGTGAAAGAATCTTCGGTCCGGTTAAGGATTATGAGTGCCATTGTGGAAAATACAAGCGTATTCGCTATAAAGGAATAGTTTGTGACCGTTGTGGTGTTGAGGTAACTGAGAAAAAAGTGCGCCGTGAAAGAATGGGGCATATTTCCTTAGTTGTTCCTGTAGCACACATTTGGTATTTCCGTTCTCTTCCTAATAAAATCGGATATCTTTTAGGTTTACCGACGAAGAAATTAGATCAAATTATCTATTATGAGCGTTATGCGGTAATTCAAGTTGGTTCTGCTTTGTCTATTGAAGGACTTACACTTAAGAAAATGGATTTCCTTTCTGAAGATGAATACCTTGACATTATTGATAATCCATTAATGAAAGACAATCATCATTTAGATGACGCTGACCCGAATAAATTTATCGCGAAAATGGGTGCAGAAGCACTTCATGATTTATTGAAAGGATTGCAATTAGAGGAGCTTTCATATCAATTACGTGATCAAGCAGAACACGAAACTTCTGTTCAGCGTAAAAACGAAGCTCTTAAAAGATTGCAAGTTGTTGAAGCAATGAAAGATTCTCAAAAGAGAATTGATAATAGACCAGAATGGATGATTGTAAAAGTTGTTCCGGTTATTCCACCAGAATTAAGACCTTTAGTTCCTTTAGATGGTGGACGTTTTGCAACTTCAGATTTAAATGATTTATACCGTCGAGTTATTATTCGTAACAATCGTTTGAAGCGTTTGATAGAAATTAAAGCGCCTGAGGTTATTTTGCGAAATGAGAAACGAATGTTACAGGAATCTGTAGATTCATTGTTTGATAATTCTCGTAAGTCAAGTGCTGTAAAAACAGAATCTAACCGTGCTTTAAAATCTCTTTCTGATTCCTTGAAAGGAAAACAAGGTCGATTCCGTCAAAACTTATTGGGAAAACGTGTTGATTATTCTGCTCGTTCAGTAATTGTTGTTGGACCAGATTTGAAATTACACGAGTGTGGTTTACCAAAAGATATGGCTGCGGAACTTTACAAGCCGTTTATCATTCGTAAAATGATTGAACGTGGTATTGTGAAAACAGTTAAATCAGCGAAAAAAATTGTAGATAAAAAAGATCCAGTTGTTTGGGATATTTTGGAGAATGTATTAAAAGGGCATCCTGTTCTCTTAAACCGTGCACCAACTTTACACAGATTGGGAATTCAAGCTTTTCAACCGAAATTAATTGAAGGAAAAGCAATTCGTTTACATCCATTAGTTACAACTGCTTTCAATGCCGATTTTGATGGTGACCAGATGGCGGTTCATTTACCTTTGGGTAATGCTGCAATCTTGGAAGCACAAATGTTGATGCTTGCATCTCACAATATTCTGAATCCTGCAAATGGTGCTCCAATTGCAGTACCTTCTCAAGACATGGTTTTGGGATTGTACTATATTACTAAGGGAAAAAGATCTTTTGATAAGGAAATCGTAAAAGGTGAAGACAGTATTTTTTACTCTCCACAAGAGGTAATAATTGCTTACAATGAAGCAAAATTAGATTTACATGCTCACTTAAAGGTGAAATCATATGACCTAAATGCAGCAGGAGAACCTGAATTAATGTTAATTGAGACGACTTGCGGACGAGTTATGTTTAATGAGAAAGTTCCAAGAGAAGTTGGATACATTAATGATGTACTTACGAAAAAAGCATTGCGAGATATTATTGGAGAAGTATTGAAAATTTGTGGGACTTCCCGAACTGCTCAATTCTTAGATGATATCAAAGGTTTGGGTTATGAAATGGCTTTTAGAGGTGGTTTGTCTTTCAACTTGGATGACATTATTATCCCTAAGGAAAAAGAAAAATTAGTTGAAAAAGCACATGGTGATGTGAAAGATGTTATGGGTAATTATAACATGGGTCTTATTACAAACAATGAGCGTTACAATCAAATTATCGACATTTGGACGCATACAAACTCTCGTTTGACGCATACATTGATGGAGCAATTGAAAACAGACCGTCAAGGTTTTAATTCAATCTACATGATGTTTGATTCTGGAGCTCGTGGTTCGAAAGAGCAAATTCGTCAGCTTTCTGGTATGCGTGGATTAATGGCAAAACCGCAAAAGTCTGGTGCCTCTGTTCAGGAAATCATTGAAAATCCAATTTTATCTAACTTTAAAGAAGGATTATCAATTCTTGAATACTTCATTTCAACACACGGTGCGCGAAAAGGTCTTGCAGATACAGCTTTGAAAACAGCGGATGCGGGATACTTAACCCGTCGTTTGGTGGATGTTGCTCAAGATGTAGTAATTAATATAAATGACTGTGGTACTTTAAGAGGAATTGTCGCTACTTCACTCAAGAAAAATGATGAAATTGTTGAGCCTTTATACGATCGTATTTTAGGTAGAACTTCTGTACATGATATATATTTGCCGGAATCAGAAACAATCATTGTTGCTGCAGGTGAAATTATATCTGAGGATGTAGCAAAGTCGATTGAAAAGGAAGGAATTGAAGAAGTTGAAATTCGTTCAGTTCTTACTTGTGAAATGAGACGTGGTGTTTGTTCTAAATGTTATGGAAGAAATCTTTCAAATCACCGTCTAGCTCAAATTGGAGATGCTGTTGGTGTTGTTGCTGCTCAATCAATTGGTGAGCCAGGAACACAGTTAACATTGCGTACTTTCCACGTGGGTGGTACGGCGTCAAATACTACGGATATTTCTGATTTAAAAGCGAAAGCAAATGGTAAATTAGAAATAGATGAATTACGAACTATAGAAAAGAAAAATGCTGATGGTTCTGTTAAATTAATTGTTGTTGGTCGTTCTGCTGAATTGAAGATTTCAGACGAGAAAACAGGAATTACAGTTATGACTACTAATATCCCTTACGGATCAGAATTATTTGTGTCGCACAATACGAAAATCAAAAAAGGTGATGTAATTTGTAAGTGGGACCCATACAATGCTGTTATAATTTCTGAGGTTGCAGGTAAAGTTGTTTTTGACGATGTAGTTGAAAATATTACTTACCGCGAGGAAGTTGATGAGCAAACTGGATTTACAGAAAAAGTAATCATAGAAACAAGAGATAAAAAGAAGAGTCCAGCTATTCATATTATCGATCCTAAAACAAAAGAAATTTTACGCGAATATTCAATTCCTGTAAACGCACACATTTCTGTAGCTGAGGGTGATAAGTTGGAAGCAGGAGAGATTCTTGTGAAAATACCAAGATTGTCAGGTAAAACAGGAGATATCACTGGTGGACTTCCTCGTGTAACGGAATTATTCGAAGCTCGAAATCCTTCTAACCCTGCTGTTGTTTCAGAAATTGATGGTACCGCTACTTTTGGAAATATCAAGAGAGGTAACAGAGAAATTAAAATCACTTCGAAATTTGGAGAGGTTAAAAATTACTTGGTTCCATTGGCAAAACATATTCTAGTTCAACAAAATGACTTCGTTAGAGCTGGTCAACCCCTTTCTGATGGTGCAATTACACCAAATGATATTTTAAATATTGAAGGCCCAACGAAAGTACAAGAGTACATCGTGAATGAAATTCAAGAGGTTTATCGTTTGCAAGGTGTAAAGATTAATGATAAACACTTTGAAGTTATCGTTCGTCAGATGATGTTGAAAGCTGAAATTAGCGAATCAGGAGATACGCGTTTCCTTGAAGGACAATCTGTTCATAAAGCAGATATTATGGAGGCAAACGATGCATTGTATGGTTTGATGTTTGTAAAAGAAATTGGAGATTCTACGGAATTTAAAAAAGGGCAATTAGTGACAGTTCGAAAATTGAGAGACGAGAATTCTCGCTTAAAAAGAGAAGACAAACAAATCGTTGAAGCGCGCGAGGCAATTCCTGCAACTTCTACTTCCTTGCTTCAAGGAATTACGAGAGCTTCACTTCAAACTCAATCGTTCATTTCTGCGGCATCTTTCCAAGAGACTACAAAAGTGTTAAACGAGGCAGCTATCGCAGGAAAAGTAGATCATTTATTAGGTCTAAAAGAAAATGTGATCGTTGGGCATTTAATTCCTGCGGGAACAGGTGTTCGTGAATATCAAAAAATGATTGTAGGTTCTCAAGAAGCTTACGATGAACTTTTAGAACAAGTTTAAAAAATAAATTATTAATAAGAAAGGGGCTTTTGCCCCTTTTTTATTGCGCTATAGTTTTGTGATTTTCTGGTAGTCTTAATTGAGCTATTTTCGAACTTCTTTTTAGAAGATTTGGCCTATTGAAATTATTTAAAATTAGAGACGAAATAACTTAAATATTCATTTAGTTTCGTGGACAAGTAATACGGAATATTCATTAAAAAATACTTTTTACCACTTCTAGTTGAATGTTCTTCTATGCTAAATTTTCCCGCATACATTCGAACAGCATATGGATGAGGAGCAGCTTCAATAAATTGATGCAACGATTTTAGTTTGCCTTCTTTACCTGATTTTATCTCAATTGGAATAACCATTTTATTGAATTGCAAAACAAGGTCTACTTCAGCAGAGGATTGATTTTTTTCGCGCACCCAAAATATGGGTTTTACTGATTTTATTGTGTTTAAAGACATAAGTTCCTGTGCCACTAAATGTGGAATTATAGCTCCTTTGTATGCATTATTCAAATCTTCCATAGCAAGCATTTCAGCTTGAATGTTTAATTCATGATTAATGAGCCCCGTGTCTAGAAATTGAAGTCTTGGAGATTTTTTCATATCCGGAAGTATTGGAGGAGAAGTATCTGTGGTTGGGTAAATAAGTTGAATTACCTTGGCGTCATCGAGATTTCGAAATGCTTCACCGACTTCTCTGGAACGGTAATTCGAATTTCCAAAATTTTGAAACTTAATTCTTGAATCTAATCCCAAATGAGCAGTAGACATGATATGTCTGATTATTCTAGCTTCTGAATTATTAGTCGCATATTTAACAACATCCTCTTTATATGTTTCCCAGATACTTTCGTAAATAGTCGGTAAATCAGCAATATTCTTTGTTTTTACATATTTACTGACAACTTCAGGCATACCACCAATAATTGCATACCGATTAAATAAATCTAATAAGGTCTTATGTGCAACCTCACGTATTGGAATTATATTAATCTGCTCCAAGACAGCAGTTTTTTTGATAGCATTAAGAAACTCAGGAAAATTAATCGGAAACATGTACAATATATTGATCCTACCAACTGGAAAACTTCTAACTTTACGCATGGTATGTTCGAGTAATGAACCAGCTGCAATTACATGAATTTCAGGTTCCATCTCATAGAAATACCGCAACATTGAAATTGCTTCTGGTGTTTCCTGAATTTCATCTATAAAGACAATTGTATCTCTTTTTTCGGCTGTTGAGATATTGTGTGATATAAACAGTGCTTCTACGATGGTGTTTATATTTTCAAAATCTGTAAAAAATCGTCTATCTTCAGCAATCTCTAAATTTAGTAGGATCCTATTTTTGTATCTTTTTGCAAATTGATGAATGAGAGTTGTTTTGCCAACTTGCCTTGCACCTCTTAAAATCAAGGGCTTCCGTTCGGAACTACTTTTCCAG
>RFSL01000053.1 GCA_009923965.1 Flavobacteriia bacterium
TTATTCCTGTTATTCAAAAAGTAGCAAATCAAAATTTTATTTCTATTTCTGGTATGGAAGCTATTGAAAAATTAAAGGCTGGAAATTTTAGCATTCAGACAGATGAAGAGATTGGTTTGCTAGCTTTGAACTATAGCCGAAATGAATCTTCAGTAAGTTACAAAAATGAAAAGGAAATTGAAGCTGCGTTTAAAGACAAAGGCGTAAGTAATTGTTTTTACAAAAAAATTGAAAATGGACAAAGTTTGTCTGATATTGAAGTAGGAAAACCATTTGAATATTGGAAATTCTGCTTAGTTTTAGGATTGCTTTTTATAACAGCCGAAATTGTATTGTTAAAGTTTATGAAATAACTACGAATGAAAATATTGATTAAGAATGCAAAAATAATGGATGCGCACTCAAGTTTCAATAATAAAACAAGTGATTTATTAATTGAAAATGGGCTCATTCAGAAAATTGCAAAAAACATTATTGACAAAGAAGCCGTTTGTATTGAGTCCAAAAACGTGTGTGTTTCTTGTGGCTGGGTAGATTTAAAAGCGGATTTCTGTGACCCAGGATATGAACACAAAGAAACGATAGAAATTGGACTAGATACAGCAGCAGCTGGAGGCTATACACATGTTTGCACCTTACCAAGTACCGATCCTGTAGTAGATGGAAAAGCATTGGTTGAATATCAACTACGAAAAGCTGAAAATCACACGGTTGAAATTCATCCTATTGCTACGATTTCAAAGAAAATGAAAGGCGAAGAGTTATCTGAAATGTATGATTTAACTCAAGTTGGTGTGCGCTTGTTTTCAGATGATTTACATGCATTAAATGCAGGAATATTGAACCGAGCACTTCTCTACTCCAAAAATTTAGGGGTAAAAATTATAGCCTTTAGTCGAGATGCATCTATTTCAGGAAATGGAATAGTAAACGAAGGATTAGCATCAATCACTACTGGCTTGAAAGCAGATCCAAAAATAGGAGAGATTATAGAAATTGAAAGAAATCTTCGACTTTTAGAATATACAGAGGGAGCTTTGCATCTAACAGGTGTTTCTTGTGAAGAAAGCGTAAATTTAATTCGTAAAGCAAAGAAAAAAGGATTAAATGTAACAGCAGATGTGAATGTTATGAATTTATGTTTTAGTGAGGATGCCGTTCTAAACTTTGACTCAATAATGAAAGTATTGCCAGTTTTAAGAACAGTTAAAGATCAAAAAACATTATGGGAAGGTATAAAAGATGGAACAATTGACACAATCGTTTCAGACCACCGTCCAATGAACCAGGAAGACAAAGAGCTAGAATTTGACAATGCAAATTTTGGAGCAGCACAATTACAAACAGTTTTTGGAGCATTGAATAAGCATTCGCCAGAGAATCTTGAACAAATTATAACTTGTTTATCTTATAAAGCAAGAGAAATTTCTGAAATTCAACACCATGCAATAGAAATTGGAAATAAGGCAGATCTGACTATTTTTGATCCGGAAATTGAATGGGAATTGACAAAAAACAACCTTATTTCAGAATACCCCTACAATCCCTTTTTTGAAAAAAAAATCAAAGGAAAAATTTTGGGCGTCATAAATGGAGGAAAGGCATCTATTCAAAATTAAAAATATGTCAAAAGCATTTATAAAAGAATTTTGGAAGGATAAAAAGATGATTGGTTCCATTCTGCCTAGTTCAAAATTTCTTGCAGCAAAAATGCTTAATCATATTCCACTTGAAAACACAAAATTAATTATTGAACTTGGACCGGGTACGGGAATATTTACAGAGAAAATAATTGAAAAAATAGATGCTTCAACTCACCTAATAGTTTTGGAACTAAATCCAGAATTATATAAGGACTTGAAAGCTAAAATAAATATTCCAAATGTCCATATTAAAGAAGCCTCTGCGGATAAAATAGGAGAAATTATGAAAGAATTTGGCTTTGAGAAAGCTGATATTATTATATCCTCGCTCCCATTGGCAAATTTTTCTGTAGAACTTCGTAATTCAATACTTGAGATTATTCATGAATCCTTGAATGAGGACGGGAGCTTTATTCAATTCCAATATTCCCTAAATGCTTTTAAAAATTTAAAGAAATTATTCCCTGTTGTTAAATTAAATTTTACGGCGCTAAATTTTCCGCCTGCCTTTGTTTACACCTGTTCAAAAAGGTAATTTCTTTTCCTTATCTTTGCAAGAAAATAGTAGATGCTTAGTGTAAATAATCTTTCCCTTCAATTTGGAAAACGAGTACTTTTTGATGAGGTAAATGTAAAATTTGTAAACGGGAATTGCTATGGCATAATCGGTGCAAATGGTGCAGGGAAGTCAACTTTTTTAAAAATACTTACAGGAGATCAAGATCCAACAACAGGAAGAGTTGAACTTGAACCTGGAAAAAGGATGGCAGTTTTACACCAAAATCATTTTGAATTCGATAAAAACCAAGTACTTCAAACTGTAATTATGGGTCACAAAAGACTCTTTGAAATAATGGTTGAAAAAGATGCGCTCTATGCTAAGTCTGATTTTTCAGATGCAGATGGAATGAAAACTGCAGAATTAGAAGGGGAATTTGCTGATCTTGAAGGATGGAATGCAGAAACAGATGCCGCTGCTCTATTGAGTAATCTTGGAATCGAAGAATCAAAGCATTACCTCTTGATGGAAGAATTGTCAAATGATTTAAAGGTTCGTGTATTATTAGCTCAAGCAATATTTGGAAATCCTGATGTGTTAATTTTAGATGAGCCAACAAATGACTTAGATTTAAAAACTATTTCGTGGCTAGAGGACTTTTTATTAGATTTTAAAAATACTGTAATTGTTGTTTCACACGATCGACATTTTTTAGATACAGTTTGTACCCATGTATGCGATATTGATTTCAGTAAATTAAATATTTTTACAGGAAATTATAGTTTTTGGTATCAATCTTCACAATTAGCCTTGAGACAACGCTCTGACAAAAACAAGAAATCAGAGGAGAAAAAGAAGGAATTAATGGATTTTATTTCCCGTTTTTCTGCAAATGCTGCAAAATCGAAACAAGCAACAAGTCGTAGAAAAATGCTAAGCAACTTAGATTTAGAAGAAATTAAACCTTCTTCAAGAAAATATCCTGGAATTACCTTTCATCAAGAAAGAGATGCTGGAAACCAAGTTCTAACATTAGATAGCTTAGATAAAAAATCTGATGGAAAAAATCTTTTTAGTAATATCAATCTAATAGTTAATAAGGGTGATAAAATTGCTTTTATATCAAAAAATTCAGTTGCTTTAACTGCTTTCTTTGAAGTTTTAAGCGCGAATGCAAAAGCAGATAAGGGAGATGTCATAGTGGGAACTACGATTTCAACTGCCTATCTTCCAAACGATAATCACACGTATTTTTCCGGGAAAATTTCATTAATAGATTGGTTACGTCAGTATGCTCAAACTGATGAAGAACGTGAAGATGTTTATTTACGAACTTTTTTAGGTCGTATGTTATTTACTGGAGAAGAGGCAATGAAACAATCATCTGTTTTATCCGGAGGAGAAAAAGTGCGCTGTATGCTTTCAAAAATGATGTTGGCGAAAGCAAATTTATTGATGATGGATGAACCAACAAATCACTTGGATCTCGAATCGATAACTGCATTAAACAATGCCATGAGGGATTTCCAAGGAACCTTGCTTTTTACATCACATGACCATGAATTAGTAAATACAGTTGCAAATCGCATCGTGGAAATTACACCAAATGGTATTATTGATAAAATGATGAGTTATGATGAATACCTAGCAGATTCAAAAATTTCTCAGCTTCAAGTTGAATTATACGCATAATAATTTGCAAGAAAGAATATTCTATACCATCGATTGTGATAATTCACAGCAACACTTTATAAAAATCAAAGTGCAATTTCCCGTAGATGAAAATAAAACAATCATTCATCTTCCCTCTTGGCGACCTGGGCGATATGAACTTGGGAATTTCGCCAAAAATATAAAAAATTTTAAAGTTTTTAACGATCAAAATAAAGCCGTTAATTTTCATAAAATCAATAAAGATTCCTGGGAGATAAGTTCGAATGAAACAAAGTATATTAAAATTGAATACCAATACTATGCAAATGAACTCAATGCTGGCTCAAGCTACTTTGACGAACAACAATTATATGTGAATCCAGTAAATTGCTTTCTATATGCAGAAGGAAAAGAACAATTTCCTATTTCACTTGAATTGAATATTCCAGAAAATTATACAATTGCAAGTTCATTAAGACAAGAAAAAAACTTTTTATTTGCAGTAAATTTTGATGAATTAGCTGATTCGCCATTTATTTGCTCTGAAAACTTAGAGAAACAAACTTATTCCGTTTCAGATACTAACTTCCATATTTGGTTTAACAATCAATTAAATATCCCATGGGAAAGAGTTATTGATGATTTCAGAAACTTTACTAAAAAACAAATTGAAGATTTTGGAGAGTTTCCTGTTAGCGAATATCATTTCCTCATACAATCTCTTCCATATCTTGCTTATCACGGAGTTGAACACCTTAAAAGTACTGTAATTACACTTGGTCCTTCTTATGATTTGTTTGAAAATCGCTATGACGAATTACTTGGTGTTTCCTCACATGAACTCTATCATGTTTGGAATGTAAAAAGTATCCGACCTAAAGATCTTCTGCCATATAATTTTAAAAAAGAAAACTATTCTGAATTGGGATATATCTACGAAGGCGTTACAACTTATTTAGGTGATCTTTATTTGTTAAAGAGTGGTGTTTTTTCACTTGAAAATTATTTGAAAGAATTAAGTGCGCAATTTCAAAAACATTTTGACAATCCTGGTAGATTTGCCTATTCTGTTGCTCTATCATCTTATGATACTTGGTTAGATGGATATGTTCCCGGTGTTCCTGGCAGAAAAGTTTCAATCTACACAGAAGGCTGTCTGTTGGCATTTGTAATGGATGTAAAAATTCGAAAGGCGACAAATAATAAGCGAGGAATTGAAGAAGTTATGAAGCGCTTGTACTATAATTTTGCTCAAAATAATAATGGATATACGGAAAAAGATTTTATTGAGCTTTTGGAAAATACCTCTGGAGAATCTTTCAAAGATTTCTTCAACGATTATATACATGGAACCATTTCCTATGAAGCAATTCTTATTGATGCCTTAGACTTTATTGGTCTTGAACTTATTCAAACACCTTCTAATTCATATTCTGAGGCGAATTTGGGTATGAAAACACTACATCATTCAAATCACTCGCTAATTACTGCTATTTATCCTGGAAGTCCTGCAGAAATAGCAGGTTTATCTTTAGGAGACGAACTAATTGCAGTGAACAAAATAAAATTGAACAATGATCTTGATGCATGTCTAAACTATTTTGATGCAACTTCAAAAACATTATCCATTTTCAGAAATGGAAAGCTACTTGATATAACATTGCCAGAAGTAAATCGATTTTTTTATCTAATTCATAAAATTCATAAAAAAGTCATTTTAACTCCTAAGCAGGAGAAAGCAATCTTTACATGGAGTGAAAATAATTCTAAAATCTCTTGATATTTGCACGAAATGAATTCTCCAATCGATAATAAAAATACTGCGATTATTTCCCTAGCATGGCCATTTGTCATTGCACGCGGACCAGAAAAAATATGGGTGTTTTTGAAGAAAATTGGCCTAATGAAAAATCTTAATTTTAGAATTGGACATGCCGCAATGATCGTAGCGACAAACGATAAATTATTTTATTATGATTTAGGACGTTATCTTTCACCACTTGGATATAGTAGATGTAGAAGCAAAGAAACAGATCCAAAACTTGAAATTAAAACAAGACCTGTTTGGAATGAAAATGGAGAAATAGAAAACACCACTACTATTTTTCGAGAATTAGAGGAGATGAAAAAAGGGACACATGGAGATGGAGCTCTATACGCATCCATAACCTATGATGTTAATATTGAGAAAATTCTCTGTTATTCAAAAGCACTTCAAAAAGAAGGGTTTCAAAAATATGGTTCTCTTAAAAAAAATAAAACAAATTGCGGGAAATTTGTAGCAAAAGCAATATTAGAGGGCTTAAATAAAAATTCAAGTACATATAAAAAACTCAATAATCCAAATACCTATTCTCAAACTCCTTATTTCAATGTGTTGGCTGCTTCTAGTTCTGGAGATTTCGTGATTTGGGAAAATGAAAGTGAGAAATGGGAGAAAGCAGTAATTAGTGACGCTTTATCTGATTTATTTCGAAAAGGATTAGAGTCTTTTTCTACTAAAAAGGCAAAATTACTTCCTCCTGATTCAATTATTGGTCAATTAGAAAAGCCAAGTACTATTCCAGAAAATATTAAAGAAGATTTTTTCTTCATAGGAGGTATTGGAGAAGGAGCATGGCACGAACTAATTCATATTTCCGAAAAAGAAGTATGTCTAAATCGCTATTACTACGATGGCACCTTTGAATTTACTAATAACTATGTTATAAATTCAACTTGGGTAAATTATTTAAAAACGAATTCAGCTGAACTCGTTCATGACTCCAATAATTTATGGATAACTTTGATGAATAAAGAAACGAAGGATAAATCGAGATTTTTTGCAGTAAATTGCCCTGAAGAATGGAAAATGTAAACGATGATTTATTATTAGAAATACTAACTTCAGGTTGTGATGAACGTGTATTTATTAGGCCCGAAACACATGCAAATAAATACCATCTAAATCCTTTAA
>RFSL01000054.1 GCA_009923965.1 Flavobacteriia bacterium
ACAAAAATGATGTGTAATGATTTTATAATATCATATGTCATGCTGCAAAATTAAAGTATTCTTTAGTAAAATTTGTGCTTTTGGAAAAATGAACTTAATATTGTCTTCATGTTAAAGTTCAAAATTTTATTGTTCCTTTTTCTTTTATTAAAAATCCCCTCATTTTTTTCACAAGAAAGTATGCTTTCAATCGATGGCACTTACCTTGGAAAAAATCTACTTGTCAGTAATCCCCCACAAGCTGATGGTTTTGGTTTTTGCGTAAATAAAGTAACTGTAAATGGAGAAGTTTTACCCGCTACTATTCAAAAAGCAAATTTTGAAATTGACTTTTCATTATTTAATATAAAGTCAGGGGAACAACTTTTTATCGTCCTTGAGCACAATGATGGTTGTGTTCCAAAATTTGTCAATCCTGAGGTTTTACTCCCGAAGAGTACATTTATTTGTCAAAAAATTAGTGCGACAAAAAATGGATTGATTTCCTGGACGACCACTAGTGAAAAAGAAATAATAGATTTTGCAATTGAGCAATTTAAATGGAATAAATGGGTAAAGGTTGGAGAAGTTCGTGGAAATGGAGGACAAGGATTAAATAACTATACTTTTCAGATTATAGTTCATTCCGGTAAAAATAGAGTGCGAATTTCACAAATTGACAATACCGGTGTAAAGAGGTTTTCACCCGAAACATCATTTAATTCTCTTTCAGAAGTCGTGAAAAAATCTCCTGCGAAAGTGAGAGATTATATTTACTTCAAAGCAAACCAAAAAGCGGTAAAAAGTAAATTTGAATTGTACGATGCATTCGGTAATTTATTGAAAGTTGGGTTTTCTGATCTTGTAGATTGTAGAAATCTCGTAAATGGCATCTATTTCATTAATTTTGATAACACAACCGAGAAATTTATTAAGGTAGGAAAATGATAAAAAAAATCGAACATCTTGGTATCGCAGTTAACAGCTTAGATGAGGCAATACCTTTGTACGAAAGATTATTGCAAACAACTTGCTACAAAACAGAATCCGTTTCCTCTGAAGGTGTTAACACTGCTTTTTTTCAAATCGGCGAAGCTAAAATTGAGCTTTTAGAAGCAAACAATCAAAATTCTCCAATCGCAAAGTTTTTGTCTAAAAGAGGAGAAGGTTTTCACCACGTAGCCTTTGATGTTGATGACATTGAAGAAGAACTTGTTAGACTTCAAAAATTAGATTTTATTTTACTTCATCTTAGCCCAAAAGAAGGCGCAGATAATAAAAGAATTGCTTTTTTGCATCCAAAATCTACAAAGGGTATGTTAATAGAACTTTGCCAAGATAATATTTCTAAGTCCTAATATTTTTATAGGAATATCTCAAACTTAAATTATTTTTAAGGAATATGAGATTGTGACATTTCTATGACACTATTCCATGAATTGTAGCGATATTTGCACAGAAATATATTTATTAATCTGTGCTCAAGAATCTCCACACAATTGCATTTACTCACCGGACAATGACGGTGACAAATATTGGCTTATTGCACATTGAAAAGGAAGCACAAAAAGAGCGACTTTCAGTTCTGAAGGCAATTTTTGACTTTGAGGAATTGTATTTTTTATCCACTTGTAATCGTGTTGAATTAACATTCCTTTCGAAAGAAAAAACCAAGTTTTCTTTAACAAAAGAACTTTTAAAAACACTTTATCCTTCTTTTCAAGAAGATCAAATAGACGATTTTTCAAACTCAGCAGAATATTATTCCGGTACAGAGGCGATAAATCATGCTCTTTCAGTTGCAGCTTCAATTGATTCAATGATTGTTGGAGAACGGGAAATTATTACTCAAGTAAGAACCGCCTACGATCACTGCAGAGATTGCGGTTTAACGGGTGATGTGTTACGCTTACTTTTTCGACACGTTATTGAAACAGCAAAAAAAGTATACACGAAGACAAGTATTGCCACAAAACCTGTTTCTGTTGTTTCATTGGCTTATCACCAACTCAAAAAAATAAATCTGCCATTAAATGCGCGCATTTTAATAATTGGTTCCGGAACGACAAATACAACAATGGGGCGCTTTTTAAAAAAACATGGCTTCCGAAATTTTGTTATTTTCAATCGCACTTTAAATAATGCGCAAGTATTAGCACAAGAATTACAATGTGAGGCGTTTGCGCTAACAGAATTAGGGAATTACACCAAGGGCTTTGATCTTATTTTATCTTGTACTGGCGCTGATCACCATGTAATTTCTCCTTCCTTGTACACCGATCTTTTACAAGGTGAAACTGAAAAAAAGACAATAATAGATATCGCAATTCCACAGGACTTAAGCCCTAGCATCATAGAAAAGTATGCTGTAAATCATATTTCTGTAGATTTTCTTCAGAAAATTTCAAACCAAAATTTAAAAGAAAGAGGCAAAGAAGTTGAGCATGTTATTGAAATTATTTCGGTTGCTCTTAAAGAATTTGAATCCATTCTTAAAGAACGGTCTGTAGAAATAGCTATGAAGTCTGTGCCCAGTCAAGTGAAAGAAATTAAAAAAAATGCTGTCAATGCTGTATTTAAAGACGAAATTGAGGGTATGGATGAACATTCAAAAAAAGTGCTAAAGAAAGTCATTGGCTATATGGAAAAAAAATACATAAGTGGCCCAATGAAATTAGCGAAGGAAATTATTTTAAAAAATGCCAATTAACCAGCATATTCGTATTGGAACCCGAGGAAGTGATCTTGCCTTGTGGCAAGCAAATTTTGTAAAAGGGGAATTGGAGAAGTTAGGTTGTACAGTTGAGATAAAAATTATTAAAACTCAAGGGGACCTAATTCAAGATTTAAGTTTTGATAAATTAGAAGGGAAAGGATTTTTCACCAAAGAAATTGAAGAAGCCCTCATCGCAAATGAAATTGATCTTGCAGTTCACTCGCACAAAGATTTAGAGACAAGTTCTCCCGTAGGTTTAATGATTGCCGCAGTATCTGATCGGGAAAATCCTGCAGAATTACTTTTGATTCGCAAAGAAGCACATGCTCCAAATGAAACTTGGGAATTAAAGAAAAATGCAGTTATTGGATCGTCTTCAGCACGAAGAAAATCGCAAGTGCTATCTCTTAGGCCAGACCTGCAACTGAAAGATTTACGTGGAAATGTCCCTACGCGCATTGATAAATTAAGAAAAGGAGAATACGATGCAATTCTTTTAGCAAAAGCTGGAGTGAATCGTTTAGGCCTCGATTTAGAAGATCTTATTCAAATTAATTTGTCACCAAGAGAATTTATTCCAGCTCCATCTCAAGGTGTTTTAGGATATCAAATTCGAACTGATGATGTGGACCTTAGTCTCTTGTTAAGAAACCTCAACAATGAAAAAATAGAAAATGAAGTTAAGGTAGAAAGAAAAGTTCTCCAACTAATGAATGGCGGTTGTCAACTTCCACTTGGCGTTTATTTTGACGGTAAATTTGTTTATGTTTCTTATGCTCAATCATCTTTAAGTGCTGCAAGGTATTTTAAGTTTGAATACAGTAATGATATAAAATTTGCTGAAAAAATTGTAGCGCATCTTAAAAATATCTGAGCTGTGAAAAGGATTTTTATTTCAAAAAATGAAGATGACTTAGGTAATTTCGGGCAGTTTTGTGAAGAAAATAAATTGACTTTAATTGCAAAATCCCTCATCACTTTTGAAGCAGTAGATTTTAAATTAACAAGCGAATTTGACTGTGTGTTTTTTTCAAGTATTCGTGCAGCAACATTTTATTTAGAAAAAAATCCCGTTTTATCAAAAAAGGTGGTTTTTGCTTGTAGTGGAAAAGAAACGGCAAGAAAACTTTCTGAAATAGGTATTACTTGTTCTTTTATTGGCTCCGAATCGGGAAATCCTGAAAAAGTAAGTCTTAATTTTGCGAAGTGGCTAGAAGGTCGAAAAGTTCTATTTCCACATTCCAATCTTTCAAAGTTCTCTGCACTTCAATACCTTAGTAAAGGCCAATGTGAAACAATACAAGTTTATCAAACAAATAGTATTCCTTCTGAGATTCCAAATTGCGCTGTTTATGTTTTTACAAGTCCTAGTAACCTTTCTTCTTTTTTAACAAAAAATAAAATTCCAAAAAATGCAGAAATTATCGCTTATGGTCAAAGCACAAAAAAACAGTTGGATTCTTTGAATATAACTTGTTTAGTTGTTCTAAAAAATGCGACTTTAATTGATTTAAAAAAGGAGTTATCAAGGTGTTTTATATTAAGAAAAGAATAAATTTTAAATGATTTTTTTTTAAAATGATTAACTAAATAAAAAAAATACTATTTTTGACCCAATAATTTAAATAACAACTAAAACAATTCTTAATTTTTTCCCTATGAAAAAAATAATTAGCTCTCTAGCCATTGCATTAACATTGACAATTGGCTTCACAGGAATTAGCAATGCACAAGATTCAACTGCTGCACAAGAAGAAGTTTCAACTGCTGCACAAGAAGGAAGTGCAACAAGTAAAACAGCAGATGAAGAGAAACTTGAATTAACATTTGTTCAAACTCTAAAACAAAAATATATTGAAGGGGATGTTCTTTGGATGACTCCCGTTTTAATTTGTATGATAATAGGTATGGCTTTGTCCATAGAAAGAGTAGTTTACTTAAACTTAGCTACTGTCGACACAAAGAAATTTTTAAATGATGTTGATGCTTCTATGAAAGCTGGAGGAGTGGATGCAGCAAAAGAATTGTGTAGAAATACTCGTGGACCTATTGCATCTATTTTTTACCAAGGTTTGGATCGTTCAGGAGAAGGAATTGACATGGTAGAAAAATCAGTTGTTGCATATGGTGGAGTTCAAATGGGTAATTTGGAAAAAGGATTATCATGGTTGCAATTATTTATTGCTCTTTCTCCTATGCTAGGATTCTTAGGAACTGTTATTGGAATGATTCAAGCATTTGATAAAATTGTTGAAGACGGACAAGTTTCTCCAACAACAGTTGCCGATGGTATCAAAGTGGCCCTACTTACAACAGTATTTGGTTTGATTGCTGCAATTATCTTACAAATTTTTTACAATTACATCACCTCAAAAATCGATGGATTGGTTAATGAAATGGAAGATGCATCAATTTCATTAATTGATATGTTGCTTAAAAATAAATAAACGATTTAATTGATCTAAATCTTAATAAGATGAATGCGACTAAACTAAATTTAATTTCTCGGATTTTCCAATACCTTTCTATAGCAATTGGCGTTATTTTAAGTGTCTTGATTCTTATATCTGGTCCTGCTGTTACTGATGGAAAAGAAGCTTTAGAAAAGTTTCGCGAGAGTGCTGAGATGAACGCCGCTATATATTTTATGCTTTTTATTCTATTTGCTGGTGGGGCAATGGTAATAGGCTTTTTTATATTCCAAATAATTCAAAGCCCTAAAAGGACAATACTTTCAATTATAGGAATTGTTATTTCCCTAGTTGTTTATATGATTTTTTACCTTTTGGGAACTACTGATACAACAGATACTTTAGCACTTAGAAATCCTGTTTCTGACGGAGTTGTATTAACAACTACCGCTGGATTGTACACAATTGGCGTAACGCTTTTTGTGGGCTTCGTAGTTATAATTGCTGGACCATTTATGGGTCGACTTAGAAAATAATAGAACATGGCGAAAAGAGATATTCCTGAAATTAATGCTGGATCAATGGCAGATATTGCCTTTCTTTTGTTGTTGTTTTTTTTAGTGACAACGACAATGGATAAAGATCAAGCTTATATTAGAAGTATTCCCAAAAAAATTGACTTGCCGCCAATGGATAATAAAGTTCAGGAACGAGATATATTAGCAATAAAAGCAAACAATCAAAACCAACTAATGGTTCGCAATAGTATTTTTAGAGATCCAGATAAAATTTCTGATTTCATTCTAAAATTCTATCAAACGAATGAAAAAAATAATGATGTAGCCAATAACTTTCCAATGTATTCTACAACAAGTATAAGCTTGTGCGATCAGAATATGGCTATTTTAGAAAATCAATTAGAAGAAGCAGAGCAAAAAGGCGCAACAGATCAGGCAAAATTCTTTCAAAGCTCTTATGAAGAGTGGAATAAGAAAAAAAGGGCTATACAACTTTATGGAAAATCTGAAATTCGTGAACTAAGTGTTCAAGCTCATATTCGAATTGAAGTTCAACAAGGTACTGCATATTCTATTTTTGCACAAATTCACAATGAAATAGAAGAGGCATTATTTGAGTTGCGAGAAAAAGAGTGTAATCGTTTGTTTAGTGAACAATATTCAATTTTAAAAAGAAGAACTGCTCAAGATAGCGACCCAAAAGATAAAGATAAAATAGCACTGCTAGAAATACTTTATCCTGCAAGGATTATTGAAGTAACTCCAAAAAATTAATAACTATGTCAAAGTTTAAAAAAGAAGGTAGTGGTGGAGCTCCAGCGATGAATACAGCCTCGCTTCCAGATATCGTTTTTATGCTTTTGTTTTTCTTCATGGTAGCTACAACTAGTAAAGAAACAGATCCTACAGTTGAATTTGAATCTCCAACAGGAACTAAAACAATGGATTTGACACCTTACAAACAACGTTCTGAAATTGATTTTTTATACCTTGGTACTCCAAGAAATCCAAATAGAGCAAATGCATTTAAAATGGGTTTTGCTTTGTC